>JAKZUG010000373.1:0-3364 GCA_047516705.1 Candidatus Poribacteria bacterium
GGTCCGTTCAGCGGCGGCTTTACTGCCACCGTTGGTGATGAAATCAAGCACGCGTTTGCGTAAATCTGTTGAATATGCCATAATCATAAATGCTAACATAAATCTCAGAAAATGTAAACTTATTTTCGGAATCTACTATAACACCTCAACAAAAAAGCGGGCACGGGCCCTGCCCATACATGTATCTATGTCTAGCTCATATCAACAGGCAGTCCCGCCTTTCGCATACCCTGACTGAGTTTCAGTTTCCAATCATCGGCACTATCCATCGGTACATAAGCTACATCACGAATACCCGATGGTAACTCAACGCCTTCTTTATAGAGGGCACACACTCTTTCACCGCCTAATCCCCCGAGAAGATAACCGAGTTCAAAGATAACGTTCTGGCGGGCCCTATATTTGCGTTTCCCTGTGGCTTTTGAGGAACCAACATCGTCGGGAGTCAACAGGACGATAGCGAAACCTGCTTCATCTGCCTGTTCTTCAAACTTATCAATGATTGTTTGTCCTTTGCTAGGTTGTTCATCAAGAATGACTGGCTTTAAGCCCAAGTTCTCTACGAACTTAGCAACAGTCGTTTTGGCTTCCTCGTCGTGCCCATAGGAAATAAATATTTTCCGCTGATTTTTCGCATTCATAATTTTTCCTCCATTCTTACGTCGATGCATCACGGGAGACATCCGCTCGTATAAGATGAGACTCTACGTTGATTATAGCATTAATTCGTCGGTAGCGTCAAACCTAATTTTGGAAGGACAATCTTATAGGGATCCTGCTAAGAGTTTCGCATTCCATGTTCTATAAAAGTTTGTTTGCATCGAAAGATAGTCCCGCCTGCCTCATTTCTCTCGCTAGTGTCAGTTGCCATGCATCAAACTCATCCATGAGTACATAAACAACGCCGTAAATATCTGAAGGGAGCTCAACGCCTTCTTTGTAAAGGGCACAAACGCCTCTACGCCCTAACGCATGGAAGAAATAGCCAAGTTCAAAGATGACGTTCTGCCGGGCTCTGAGTTTGAGATCGTTTCTCTTTTCAATCGGAGCACCAACGTCGTCGGGAGTTATCAGAACAATTGCAAAATCGGCACTTCCAGCGTATTTTTCAAACTTTTCAATGATCGTCAAACCTTCACTGGGCTGTTCATCAAGTATGATTGTCTCTAAATCAAGCCTTTCTATAAACCTTGCGACAGCATGCTTGGCTGCCTCGTCATGCCCGTGGACAGTGAACACTTTTTGCGAAGTCTTTTCTTCCATAATTCTCCTTCATTTTCACGGTGACTCATCGCGCAATTGCGTGAAAACGGACCCAATCCACCAGCCTTCGGTCTTAGGATAACTGCGGTATAGGTTTGTGTCATTTCTTTTGCCTCGATGTGCTTTAAAGATCATAGCATTAATTTCGGGCTTGTCAACCAAAAACACGTGATTCAGTAGGAACATGTAGCAAGCTGTAAATAGGGCATTAGTTTTCGTAATTTTGGTTGATTTGCGGAGGAAGTCGTGAGCTGAGGGGAAATCCGCAGAAATACCCCAGCAAAAACACTCGCTCCTACAGAAGAATGGAATAGCCCTGCGCGCATGAGACATTGACTTGACAGGCACTGTCCCTAAAATCCGCGAAATCCGTGGCATCCGCGCAAATTCGCGATTCAGACAACTCTTACTGCGAGGCAAAAATATTTACACATGCCTGAGGTTAAATTCAGTTGAAATTCTCTCAACAGATATGCTATGATTAACACAAAAAGAAGGGACAGGCCGTGAATATCAATAGATGCACCTGCAAAATACGTTCCTTTCTCAAAAGCAGTATGGTTTGTAGTAGCGTAATTTATTGCGCATTACGGAAGGTCTGAATTCACAGAGGAGGAGAACGTCAGTGACCCCGCCCTAAAGGGCGAGGCTTGTGCGAAGCGTATGCCAAACGTCCACTCCACAAGTTAAACCATTGACTACAGTAAACTATCGCGGTATCTTGGCGTGGTAGCCAAAGCGATGTTTCGGATGCTCCCCAAGTCCGATTCTTCTTGGATACTGTGATCTGGATGGGGCAATATACAACCCGCAAGGGAGATTACAAACGATGTTTGTTCCTGTTGTTGATAAAAACCAAAATCCACTAATGCCGACAACGTCTCAGCGCGCCGGGACGTGGATAAAATCAGGCAAAGCGACACCTTTTTGGAACAACGGTGTGTTTTGTGTGCGTCTGAATGTCGAGCCCTCTGACGATTACAAACAAGAGATCGTCGTCGGTGTAGACCCCGGCAGTAAAAAGGAAGGGTTTACAGTCAAAAGTGAATCTCACACCTATCTCAATGTGCAAGCAGACGCGCATAGCAAAGTCGGTAAGAAGGTTGAAAAGCGTCGTGAGTTGCGGAGAGGCAGACGTTCACGGAAATGTCCGAACCGCAAAAATCGCATGAATAGACTTGCGAATAAAGAGCGAATCCCTGCTGGCACGCGTGCGAGGTGGGATTGGAAACTTCGCATACTTGATTGGCTTTCAAAGATGTATCCTATCACACATATCTGTGTCGAGGATATTAAGGCACGGACGATAGAACGTGCGAAGAAGTGGAATACCTCTTTTAGTCCTTTGGAAGTGGGTAAGAAATGGTTCTACACTGAGATTCAAAAACGGTGGGAGTTGTTGACGCTCCAAGGCTACGAGACGAAAGAGATACGGGATAGGTTGGGTCTCAAGAAGTCGTCGAAGAAGTTAGCAGAGACGTTTGAGACACATTGCGTAGATAGTTGGTGTCTGGCATATCATACAGTCGGAGGCACTGCAGTTGTGGACAATACTTCAATCTTCTGTATATCACCGATACCTATCAGGAGACGCGAACTCCATAGACAGAACCCACAGAAAGGCGGGAAACGTCTACGATATGGAGGAACAACTTGGAAGGGACTCGTAAAGAACACACTCGTCAAACATATCAAACACGGCTTAGTTCGTATCAGCGGATTTGGTAAAGGGGGTATTTCCCTGTATTCTTTAGAGGGAAAACGTCTGACACAAAGGGCAAAAACACAAGATTTTAAGGTCCTCAGACGACTTAATTTTAACTATAGGAGCGGTGTTTCCTCCCTGTGCTAAAGCACGAGGGTTCCACACCGAAGATTTTGATGAAACGTTATGGAAATCTTCACGGAAATTCGGGAATCGCTGCTTATGAAGAGGGACCTGATTTCATCAGAATCCGATTCACGAGCGGCAGTATCTATCTATACACTTATGACAGTGCAGGCGAGGACGACATTGAGGAGATGAAAGAATTGGCGAAAGATGGCGAAGGGTTGACAAGGTTCATTAACGACTTCCAGCCGGGCTATGCCAGACGAGAAC
>JAKZUG010000374.1:0-5572 GCA_047516705.1 Candidatus Poribacteria bacterium
AACCGATTTTGAGAGTGGTACTGCGAAGGAGGTCCATCGAGAAACCCGAAAACCGGATATTACGAAAACACCGCCGCCCCGTTACGATCTTATTAATATTAACGATTACGGCTCAATGGCACTCCAGTTTTCGCGTGGATGTCCTTTTAACTGCGAATTTTGCGATATCACAAAATTGTTCGGGCGCGTTCCGCGCACTAAAAGCAATGAGCAGATGCTCGCTGAGTTTGAGATGCTTTACAAACTCGGTTGGGACGGCGCGATGTTTGTCGTTGATGACAACTTCATCGGCAACAAGCGTGATGCGATGCGTTTGCTCCCTGCTGTGAAGCAATGGCAGGAAGAACGGCAATTCCCGTTCTCGCTTTATACCGAAGCCAGCGTAAACCTCGTCGAAATCCCTGGCATGCTTGATGCAATGAGTGAGTCAGGGTTTAACATGGTGTTCCTCGGTATTGAAAGCCCCAATGATGCGGCACTGCTCGGCACTTCCAAAGGACAGAACACCAGCAAGGAAGAAGAGGCTGGCAGCTACCTAATGCGCTCTATCAGAAAGATACAGAGCAAGGGGTTGGAAGTCACAGGAGGTTTTATCATCGGGCTTGATGGTGATACGGAATTTGATTCACACATCAATTTTATTCAAGAAGCCGGTATCCCGATGGCGATGGCAGGTCTGCTCACTGCATTGAAGGAGACTGACCTCTGGCACCGATTAAAACAGGAAGATCGGTTGCTTGTAGAATCCAGCGGAAATAACACCGACATGAGCCTCAATTTCGTCCCTGAAATGCCGCGCGCGGAGCTTATCTCTGAGTATCGGCGGGTTATTTCAACGCTCTATGATCCGACATTGAAAAACTATTTTGCCCGATGTTTGACGTTGCTTCAGCACATGCCTCAAACGCACAATAATGTAAGGTCAATCCGCAGGGAAGAGGCACTCGCATTCGCTCAATCAATCCAGAAGCAACTTTTCTCAAAACAAGGTTGGGAGTACACTCGGTTTTTGGCGAAAGTCTTCAAAGATTACCGATCGATGTTCCCTGAAGCGGTACGATTAGCAATCATGGGTTACCACCTTGAGAAGATAACACGCCATACTGTCGCTGTTGAGGATTTCAGGAACTTCTTGGCTCACGAGATGGACACATTTAAAGAGAATATTTTGCAATTTGTGGATGCCCAAGGGAACCGAATGAATGAGCTTCAAAGTTATTCGAGACAACTCTTTTCTCGCGTTACGGCAGAATACAATTCGATTCATAAGGATTTCCGATACTCTGCACACAGTGCGCTCACCGGTTTTCAGCAGTCAATGTTCAAGGAGTACTTAGAGGCGGAATTAGCTGCTTTCAAAGCCACAGTGGGCACCTTCGCAAAAGCGCAGACTGAGCGGCTCGGTGAACTCCAAGCGTATGTTCATAGCCTCTTTGCACGTGTCCATGCTCAGCAAGCGCAACTCCACAATGTTTTCAAGCAGAACACCGACGATTTTAAGCAAAACGTCCAGGAAACCTTTGATGCTTTCCATGAGTCCGTCACGCGACATTTAGAGCAACTCTTCGGTTCTGTCCCTGTCCAAATTGAAGAACTGAATTAGCGGGAACATGGCATCTATTGAAATAGAAAATCTCCGCTTTACTTACCCGAGCCGAGAGATCCCGACACTTCACGGCATCACGACTCGTGTTCTTCGTGGTGCATTTGTCTTACTGACAGGTCCAACGGGGTGTGGGAAGTCCACTTTGCTGCGCACGCTGAATGGCTTAATTCCGCATGCATCGGCAGGAACGCTTACGGGGACGGTGCATCTCGACGGGAAAGATATTGCCACACAACCGCTCGCTACCACATGTCAACAGGTCTCACTCCTCTTCCAAAACTCTGACGATCAACTCTTTTGCACACTGATTGAAGATGAAATTGCCTTTGGGCTCGAGAATCTCGGTTTTCCACCCGAAGAAATTCAGGAACGAATCACTATCGCCGTGGAACAGGTAGGGTTGTCCGGATTTGAATCTCGGCAGATTTCATCACTTTCAGGCGGTGAAAGACAGCGCGTCGCTCTTGCCGCCATCTGCGCGATGCGCCCACAAGTTTTACTCCTTGACGAACCCACCAGCCATCTTGACCCACAAGGAACGCGCGACATTCTCAGTATTGTCAAACAGCTAAATAGCGCAATGGGCATAACAGTTGTTTTAGCAACCCATCGGACCAAAGAAGTTGCTCCGTTGTGCGATCATGTCTGGCTGATGGAGGATGGACGCATCTGTCTGGATTTGCCAAAGGCAGATGCATTTCAAGATGCCACCGCGTATCAACGTTTAGGTGTACAGGTGCCAGAGATAGAAACCGCTGCGGTAAAGTCTCCAACTTCGTCTCGTAAGCGTCCTTCCAATGCGCTACAACAAGATGCGTTCCTCAGCCTCCAAAATCTCCATTTTCGTTATCCGAACACCGATAGAGATGCTGTTTGCGAAATCTCTTGTGAGGTGCCACGTGGAGAAGTGATTGCTATCATGGGGGCAAACGGATCTGGCAAAACAACGTTGATTCACCTCATCGCGGGCTTGCTACGTCCGTCGGCGGGAGAGGTGGTTATTGATGGAAAGTCGTGCGGTCGCGTGAAACTTCATCAGTTAGCGGGTAAAGTTGGTATCGTTTTTCAGAATCCAGATCTATTGTTACAGGCGGAGACCGTTCGTGATGAAGTGGCATTCGGTCCCAAGAACCTTAAGTTCCTTAGAAAAACCCTTGAAGGGCGGGTTGACAAAACACTCGCTCGATTTGACTTACAGGATCTCGGCTCAGAAGCACCGTATGCGCTGTCTCGCGGGCAACGCCAGCGCACCGCTGTCGCAGCAACCTTTTCGCTACACCCCGACCTTTTTCTCCTTGATGAACCTACGACCGGTCAGGATGCACAACACCTCTATCAGTTAATGGATGAACTCTGTGATGAGATCCGACAAGAGAACAAGATCCTTATTTTTGCTACACACGACACAGACCTCACCTTAAAATACGCCGACCGTATCCTCTTGATCCACGATGGTGCTGTGATTTTTGATGGCGATCCTGATACCGCCTTTGCAGATCAAGAACTCCTACTACAAGCATCTCTATAATGGTCTCCCTACTCGTTAGTGAGTTCCAATCGCAGTAGCGTCTTTCATCTTGTTCTCTTTAGCGATAGAAGGGGACAAGTGTTACCTGATTTTTGTGTTATTTGAATGTGGTAGGTTCAGTTCACTGTCATGTAATGTAAACATAGTCTATTACGGAAACGTTGTAACAGGTTACCTATTCTTGGGTTGGGCGTTTTAATCGAAGGGCTCTGCTTTGATTCTTGTTCTTTTACAGGAAGCGACGTGGTTTGCAACAAGATTGAGGGGCAGCGGTATCCTTCATTGTTGACAAGGCGAAATCATTTGGTGTTTCTCGCAACCTTGTTATATTTTCCCGAGACCGTAAGGTTCATAGTGGTAATCCAGTTTCTAAAAGGAGAATAAAAGTGAAGTTAAATAAGACATGGACTTGTATAGTTTTCTTATTCCTATTGCTCCCTGTTACCGTGTATTCTCAGACGGGTTTGCATGAATTACGACGCGGAAGTATGGCTGTTGGGCTTGGCTTTACCGGACTTGACTTTAGTAGCAGTCAAGACGCTATTGGAATAGGAGGGAGTCTTAGTTACGATATTAGTAGTCGGACAAGGATTGCTCTTATATCGAATATGGGCTTTATTGATGAAGACCGATACTACGGTTCAAAACTTGATGTTCCGCTTCCTGTCATGATAGGTATTCAGTCTGTGCACACGAGTCCCTTAGGACAAACAGGCTTAGATTATTTTTTAACGGGTGCTTTTTACAGAGGATTTTCCAGTGGAATTTCTCGGAGGTTTGATGATCCTACATACGAGAGACTCCTCAGTGTCCGAACTAATGGGTTCGCCAGTGGTGGTGGTATTTCAAAACGCCTGGAAACTAACTTTGGTTGGGGGCTAAATCCTTTCTGTGGGGTATCCTATTCACGTTCTTGGACACGCATAGATAGAAAAGGAGAGGGTGAGGAAATAGGTTACAATCGGATATCTTCTGGCTTTGGAGGACAGGCGGGATTGGAGATTGAATTGTCACCGATGATAAGTGTAATCGGGATTTTCGGGATCTCTTTTGAAGATTTCAATAACAGTTTCAGTATCGGCTTAAATTTGCATTGAAAACGCTATCAAAAAGGAACAAGGCTCCCTCTTCTTCGCTGGCGGGGTTTATAACTTCGCCAGCAAGGGAGGGTGTTTTACTATAAATTAGGTTTACAAGTTTTCCTTCCTACAAGAGCACTTCGCGAGAACTGAGTAGCTCTGCGCCAATCTCAGGGCTATTTAGTTTTAGGTTTTAGTCCGATTTTGGACCACCAGGCCCGGTAGGTGCGGTTTGAAACCACACGGGGCATGGAAAAAGAATATCTGAAATCCAAACAATCCGATGGATTTTTTAAAACTAAATGGCCCTACACCAATCTCAGAGCCATTCAATTGTCAGGAATCACTCTTGTGGGAGCGGTTTGTAACCCCGACTCCCTCTTCTGTAGCAGCGACCTCCCGGTCGCGACAGTCTACCTAAAACGGGCAGAAAACCGAAAACTGAACGGCTCTGTTGATCTGAGAATTGGACTTGATAACTATCACGAAATATGTTATACTTGGGTTAAAAGGAGGACTCGCGTGATTACCCGACAAGAGATTCAAGCGACGTGTGATGACATCGTACGCGAGTTTGCGCCGTTACAGGTTATCCTCTTCGGCTCCTATGCGTATGGAACTCCTACAGAAGACTCGGATGTAGATATGCTCGTCGTGATGCCTATTCCCAAATCAGAGTTTATCCGTAAAGCAATCGAAATTCGGCAGCGTATTCCTTACCGTTTCAGCATGGACCTCTTGGTACGTTCACCGGAAGAGATTGCGTTTCGTGTCTCGTATAACGATTGGTTTCTTCGCGAGGTTACTGAGAAGGGAGAACTTCTTCACGGTTTCCATGATCATTACAATGTTAATAACCTGCAAGGTACGCTGAGCAGCATCAAGAAGGAGAAGGACTGCATGAACCCGTTGACGTTGGAATGGATAGAGAAGGCTGAAAACGATTATGCCGCTGTCCAGCAGCTTCTCCTGGCATCAAATCCGCAGTTATATGATATTATCTGTTTTCATGCCCAACAGTGTATTGAAAAATATCTAAAGGCATGGCTGCAAGAGGCAGGCATCCCCTTTTCAAAAACGCATGACCTTGAAGAATTACTTAACCTGATTATGCCAACGCTACCCACTTGGGACTTTTGGCAACCTGATTTTAAGATAATAACAGCCTATGCAGTAGAATCGCGTTATCCCGGAGATTCAGCAACACTCGACAATACACAGCATGCGATGCACATCTGCGATGGAGTACGTCAAGCCGTTCGCGTGCAGTTGAAACTCAATTGATATTGGAAACGAAACCATCAGTGCTTTATAAAAAATTGACCTTTCGCAGCAAGTACGATATAATTCAAACTCGTA
>JAKZUG010000375.1:0-4028 GCA_047516705.1 Candidatus Poribacteria bacterium
TCATGATACAGCAGGTGAGTCGCTCAACACGTCTGACTTTTCATCAGATAAAACTTCAACTTTCGGGTGAAAGGCAGATGTTGTCTATCATCAGCGCGCATTTTCATGAACAAAACCCACAAGAACACTCATAACTATTGACTCATACAATGTTTTGAGAAATATCAGAATAGTTATTACGATTTTGGAAATGCTAGAAGAACAAGACAAAGTTGAAGTAATCATACATGGAAAGCGTAATAGACGGTGGAGAAGTACTTAAGGATACCCATGTCAACACGCGGAGCTACAGGTATCAGTTTAGTAGGTGAAATGCGCAAGCGTGGTAGACATCCAACTGCTACAGTTCCGCTCCGTCAGTCGTGTAAGTATACATCACTGCCTCTGCTCCACTGCTATCGCTACGGCGGATCTCCCGGTGCTTTTCGTTCCGTTCCACTGACACTATGCTGACGCTACTCCAACAGCAAACCGCCAAGCGTCACCGACCGTTCCATTTAGTGGCAGTGTGAGTGTGCACATCCACCGCCTTCCACTACCGCCGCTACACGGATTGGATAGGCGAGTCCGCCGCGCTCCTTCCTTTGACTGACCACCTACGATCCAACCCGCACGCATTCGCCAGTTTTCCATCGCATACCAGAGTCAGAAAGTAGTTGAAGTTTCGGGTTCAAAGACGAGATAAAACAACATAAATCGTCACTCATCCGAAACCAGTCCCCCATCTTAACATTTATTATAAGACGGGCATCCTGAAATCGCTGATGCAGTTCACGTTCACATTCACGCTTACCCTCTATAGTTGCAAGTAGACGAATCAACCCTTTGTTATTAAGTCTTATCTGGTGAACCCGATCTTCTACAGACATCACATCAACGTAACCGATTTTGATGCGATTTTGCCGCAAATCCTGAAGAAAATAAACCACCCGCGGACCTCCTTTTCGGCTTATTTTACCATAACACCCCAAGAGAAACAAGGTTCACATGCGGTTTCTGAGAAGGGGCAAAACTACCGGAGAACTGAATAATGCCGTACTCCGAAATCAACGGTTGACACAAATTTGTGGGCATGCTAATATAATGGCAACTTTCGGAAACCTGCAAGCCGCATGCTTCAATGAGGAGGCACATTATGGCGATGTATCGGACCGCAATTGTCGGAGGTAGGCGCGGTGTACACCATGCCCGATGCTATGCTGGCATCGAAAATATGAAGGTAATTGCCATCTGTGAGATCGACGAGGAACGTTTAAAAGCAGCGGTGGAAGAACTCAACGTCCCAGGATATACAGATTACGTTGAGATGTTAGAGAAAGAGAAACCCGATATCGTCCATGCTGTAACAGAACCGACGGTGCCACGACATATCTGGGTAGAGCCTACTGCCGCAGCAGGTGTCAAGGCATTGGTGATAGAGAAACCGCTTGCGCTCAGACCCAGCGAAGCAGAGGCACTCGCCGCCGCGCACGAAAAAACGGGATTGAAAATTATCGTCAATCACCAACGGCGGTATCTACCGTTTGCTGAGAAACTTCTGGAATTTTTCGCTGACGACAGTCTCGGAGACATACACTTCATTCGCGCCTGTACCGAAGGCGATATTACCGATATGGATACCCACTTGATGGATGTTGTGTTATTTGCTCTTAAAGACATCCCGATTACACACGTTTGGGGTACCGTTGAGGGTGCCGAAATCTATGACATTCCGCATCGGCAATGTCCTGAAGACTTGATGGCGATTTATACGTTTGAGAACGGGGCGCGCGTCTTTTTTGAGTCCGCACGGACAGCATTTGGAACCATCGATTTCCCCGGCAGCAATCCACGGTGCAACCTCGATTTTTGGGGAACAAAGGGTCGGATGTGGTGGCGAGAAAACGGTTCATGGGGTTATCAGCTTGACGGTATGGCAC
Source organism: Candidatus Poribacteria bacterium (assembly GCA_047516705.1). Classification (GTDB taxonomy): domain Bacteria; phylum Poribacteria; class WGA-4E; order WGA-4E; family WGA-3G; genus WGA-3G. The sequence continues at coordinate 1,920 of JAKZUG010000375.1, forward strand.
ACCACTTCGTTGAGGAAACCCACTTTGGCGAAGATGACAAATTTGGACAACGAGCGTTTACTGAAGCGATTGCTACATGGCTGGATGACGAGAACCAACCCCATCGGAATAGATTGGAATTCGCGCTGCTCGGTTTTGATCTGATTATGGCGGCGTATCGCTCCGCACTCATCGGTAAACGGATACCTTGGCCCCCAAAACTCAGCGATGAAGAATGGGTTGAACTCAAAAATAGGGTAACTGGCACCTAAAGAAATAATAAGAAATAATTGATGCTATAGGAGGCAATAGGCATGCTCAACCAAACGCAGGTTGACACCTTTCGTGAAAAAGGCTTTCTCCTCGGAAACAGGGTTCTAAGTGATGAACAGGTTGACGAATTGCGGTCAGAATTGGCACGCGTCATTGATAATTACGAGAAACCTGAGGTTCCACAGCCGGTACGCATCGCCAATCTGGGGGGCAAGGAAGAGAGTCCGGTCTGGCAGATTGTTAATATTTGGGAAGCGAGTTCTGCCTATCATCGACTCGTTCACAATCCAGCCATTGTGGAAGAGATTGGGCAACTGATGTCAGCGACAGAGCTGCGCGTGTGGCACGACCAGATCCAGTACAAACCGCCTCAGGTTGGTGGTGTCAACCGTTGGCATCAGGATTCACCGTTGTGGGGGATTCTCATGCCGAAAACGAGTCAGGTGAGTGCATGGGTTGCGTTGGACGATGTCGATGAGAGCAACGGGTGTATGCGTATGGTTCGCGGTTCCTATCACTGGGGCAGCCAGATGCCGTTTCTGCGCGAAGTCGCAGACATCCATACAATGCCGGATCGTTTTGAGGATAGCAAGTTGGAGGTGGAACTCTGCCCTGTGCCGAAAGGACATGTCCATTACCATCACGCCTTGACATGGCACGGGTCGCATGACAACACCAGTAGTGGTCCGCGTCGTGCGATTGCGGTGCATTACATGACAAGTGAAACGATCTATGATGAAAGTGGTAACCACCTTATGAAGCCTTTTGTTATCGTCAGTGATGGTGATAAATTGGCAGGGGATCGTTTCCCACTTGTGATGGATGCAGGGGTACCGACGAAACCCAGTGCATAAATCTTTTTATAGGCACAACAAGAGATAGATGCTATAGGAGGTAATAGATATGCTCAACCAAGCCCAGGTTGACACCTTTCGTGAAAAAGGCTTTCTCCTCGGAAGTCGTGTTTTAAGTGATGAACAGGTAGATGAATTGCGGTCGGAATTGACACGCGTGATTGATGATTACGAAAAAACCGATGTTCCGCAGCCGGTGCACATTGCCAATCTCGGCGGTAGGGAGGATAGCCCGGTCTGGCAGATCGTTAATATTTGGGAAGCGAGTCCTGCCTATCATCGACTCGTGCATAATCCGATCATCGTGGAAGAGATTGGTCAACTCATGTCGGCGACGGAGTTGCGGGTCTGGCACGACCAGATCCAATACAAACCGCCGAAAGTCGGTGGTGTCAATATGTGGCATCAGGATTCACCCTATTGGCCCATTCTCACCCCGAAAACGAGTCAGGTAAGTGCTTGGGTTGCGTTGGACGATGTTGATGAAAGCAATGGGTGCATGCGCATGGTTCCCGGTTCCTACCATTGGGGCAATCAGATTCCGTTCCTGCATTCCGTCAAAGATATCCATTCAATGCCTGACCGCTTTGAAGCGTATGAAGTGGAGGAGGAGTTTTGCCCTGTACCGAAAGGACATGTCCATTACCATCATGCATTGACATGGCACGGCTCACATGACAACACCAGTGATGGTCCGCGTCGTGCGATTGCGGTGCATTACATGACCGGTGAGACGCTGTACGATGAAAGTGGCAATCACGTGATGAAGCGTTTTGTTACCGTTAATGATGGCGATAAATTGGCGGGCGATAGCTTTCCGCTTGTGATGGATGCCGGAAAGCCGATGAGCCCCAGTGTATAGACCTTTTTTCAAATAGTCTTGAGCATATAAGCCCAATCAACAGGAGGGCTGGATATACGTAAGGGATTGCCCTTGACACAACCCTCCTAAACGAACCGCAAGGAACATTAAAAATATGAAAGTTGTTGATGCAGTTGCAAA
>JAKZUG010000376.1:0-3828 GCA_047516705.1 Candidatus Poribacteria bacterium
GTCAAGTGCTGTCTGGATTTCGTTTTTGCCTGCTGAAGCAAGGTGGTCACAAGCGATCATACACCCGCGGAGGAGCATGCCGTAGGTGCAGTGCAAGGGAGTTAATTCTCCGTCCTCAAGGTCGTTCCGATACGGGGTAAGATATTCTCGGTAACCGCTAATGAGTTGATCTGTTGAGATTATAGGTGTCCACAAACATTTTTCCGTAGGACACCAACGCGGCACCTGTTCCTGAATTTGAATCAAAGAGTCCCAATTCGGTGTGAGTTCTGCGACTTTTCTTTGCCACTCTTGGTAGCCATATTCGTTTTGTTGCCAACACGGATGCTTCTCTACCAATGTCCCAATATCTTTGTGATGCGTTAAAATCGTAAGTGCGATTGCCTGCTTTGCCTCTTCTGGGAATTGAAGGGTAACAACAAAGCCAGTAGAAAGTATTTCGTGACGATAGTTCCAGCGTTTTCTGTCAGTGAGTTGCTTTTGGAAACCTGTCGCTGCTTTCCCGAAATCGTGAAGTGCTACAGCATAAAACAGATGTTCAAAGAAATCAGGTTTATTGGCAACTTCGGCTAAGAACGGCATCCGTTCTCTGAGACTATTGTATACTGCCAAGCAATTCTGTGTGTGATCAAGAAGTGTTTCTGCTGGATCGCTTTTTGCTAATAACATGGTCATATCTGTTTCTCCAGATTAACATTGTAGGAGCGATCTCCGAATCGCGACATATCATCTATAATCTAAAAATTGTCGGGAATCGGAGTTCCCTCCTACAGATCAGTTAGGTGTTAAAAAATGACATCTGTTCTCCGTCCATGTCTTGAACTTGATAGTTTTTGTCAACAGGCTTCTTGCTTTGTTCAACAGGAACGATAAAATCACCTGGAATGCGCTGATGCAAATAGACCCCCCAATCCATATCGGAATCATGTAATACGTCTCCACAATATTTTATTTTCTCTGTGATGAGACAATAAGCACGTGTTCCACAGGGGCGGCGCGGAATATCCGCTGTGAAGTGGGTTGGCAATGCCTGCACCTGCCCGTGAAGTTGCTGATCAGGAAACGGGATTATCGTATTCTTATAGGTCGTTTCCGATCTGCGCTCTAACTCAATTTCATCAATAGACTTAACGGTTGCTAAATCAGAAGAACGTCCCATGAGTAAAGGGTAGTGAGGACGTTCCAATGCCTCTTTTAACCATATTTCTGGCGTGTAGAGATAGAGTTCCGGTTGCACAAGGAATTCGCGTCTGTTGATGTTTGACTTTGCAACTAACGTCCCCCCGAGCTCATAGACTGTTTCCAAATCAACCGCTCTGCCATTACTCTTGAAAACAAACCCAATAGCAGCATCATGTGGCGTAACCCAGTCCCCTTTTGCTGCAGTTAAAAGTCCGTAAAGTGCTGACAGCGGCGGCAGCGGGAGTGTCGGTTGGAATCCGCTAATGAATAGCGGATTCCGAAACGATGTGACCCAGCCGGTAATGTGAATGCGAAGGACCTTCATGTTTAGTCTCCGATGTGTGTTTCTAACTTTTGTGATAGTTGGGCAATCACCTTATTTGGCGAATCGTAAACGATTTCGCATGGCAGGCTTGTATCGTCTGCCAATTTACACAGATCGTCATGTAACTCATCCATGAACCCACTCCGTCTACCGATGTAAATTGCATCACAGAATCGGTCTGCGTAATCATCAATAACTTGGCGCAGTGCGTCTATAGATAACTCTCCGACTTCATTTCGCTCTACCATTAAATTCATGAAAGGATGGTTTCCACCCTCAAGGACTGAAAGAATAATCAGTTTAGGGGTAACATCGGTTAGATGTGATGTCAACTTTGCACCGCCGCTGAGGATAGGCAGTGCTTCGAGCGTCTGTTGGCAACGTCTCACCCGAATCTCTTTTGGGAGCACCCACGGCGACTTTTCGTGTTCCTGAGTGCCACCTGCATTTTGGATAGTCTCCACATAACTTGCAGCGATATTCTTATAGCCAGTCCGCTCAATATCTGAGAATGCGCCAACTGCACTGAGATCTAATGAAAAGATACCTTGTAGGACACAGGAATAGAATTGGTGTTCATAAGGCACAGGGTTGCCTTCTTGGCGTGCCATCACACCAAAATCGTTTGTTGGGGTTTGCGGGGCAATGGAGATAAGCGGTGAACACTTGAGAGGCGATAACCGGGTCACAGTTAAATTAACCTTTTTTCCATTTTGCGTATCGCTTTGTGCTCGCATATATCCAAAGACATCATCGTCGTCGTAAGTTACTGGGTCTGCCTCAGTAAAAGCGATTTTTTTCTCCCTCTCAATAGGGGAACATTTCCATTCATCAAATTCGTGTTCAAGGGTGGTGCGCCACCAATTACGTAACGCTTGCCCGGAGACATACGGATAGGTAGCCCGTCCCTTTCTAAGTGTCTTGACGGTAACAATGTTCTCTGTTGCTTGAGAAGCTTCCGTTCCAGCGTTGTTTAAGGCTGAATAGGGTGCATCAATTAAGGTTAGTCCGATAAGGTGTTTTGACATGATTAGTCCTCCTGAGTCTGTTCGGTTTGAGATGCATCGTCTGCATCTGATGTATTATCTTCATCGTAATCAACATAACCTTGTTCTTGTAGCCAGTTGTGAAGTTGTTCGTAAATCCTAAATAGGAGTAGGTCGCGCGTTTCTCTCCATGGCGTAAGGTTAAAGTTATCGCTTGCGGGGAAAAGATACTCCATATAATCGTCTAGCGAGAAAAGGGGTTCGGATGCCCCTTGCTGAATTCTTTCTCGGATGACGAATCGCAAGATATTTCGGCACTCACCGTAGTTTTTAGCACGTTCCAATTGCTTAAGCCGTTTATCGTCTCCAGATTTGCGAATAGTCTCAGCAATGAGATCCCCGACCTGTTTAAGTTTTTCAAGTTGTGTTAGTTCCATAGTTCTAACCTCCTTTAGATAGAGAGATAGCAATTCCCAATTCCCGCGTGGTTTTCGTAACCGCCTATTTAAAAAATACCCAAGAATTGAGATGTCTCGTAACAGGTTTTCATACACGCGGTTTGTGCGGTTTTTGTAATCTTCCTCGGATTTCACTTTAGTCCAATTGACTTTCACGTAACCACTTCTGACAATTTCCTGCCATGCTGTTTTAAATTCGCCTTGGTAAACAACGCGTAAAAATTTAAACACTGATGCTGGCATGTAATAGATTTCAAGTTCAGGACCTTGGTTGTAATTTGTCCAGCAGTAAATTTGCATAGGTATGTTCTCGTCAGTGTGCATTTCCTGATATTGCGCCATTTCGCGCACCATGTAGAACATCCCGTTGCGCGGATTTTTATAGCCAGGATTAAAACATCCCGTAACGTCCTGTTGAAGTTGTTGAGAGCGAACATCTTTTACACAAATTTGCGCCCAACTTCTCAATGCCTTCCACGAATTAGAGTGGAGTGTAAGATATTTTCCAGCGGTTGCCATATAAACAAGCGGGGACATTTGAATAGCGAGAGCACATGCGGCGCAATAACCTGCTCCCTCGGAAAAGACTGGAAAAAAGTTGCTATTTTTACCACCTGTTAGTGGGACGTTAGTTCTTGAAAGCCATGCGTTTGCCTCACGTCTACCACACCCCATACAGTCACCGCTTTGACCAAGTTGAATTATTGTGTTCAAATAACCGGCACACAAGTTTTTGAATAATTCCACTCGATTACACTTGCTATACAAAGTGTCCAATGTCACACATTTGTTAGGTATCCTACATTTTTCTGTCTTGCATTTGCTAAAGCTTGGATTAGTTAAGACACCATTCGGAAAAATACCGTACAGATTATTC
>JAKZUG010000377.1:0-7980 GCA_047516705.1 Candidatus Poribacteria bacterium
AGATTTTCTTTCTGACAACTCTCACTGCGAGGCAAACTGAAAACTGACAACCAAAACAGGAGTCAACTAACTATGAACGAAAACCAAAATAAGCCGAAAGTTAGCCTCGGGCTGCTTTACGGTATCGTGATTGCAATTGTCGCTGGTGCACTTATCGGTGGTTACGCGCCAGACTTTGCAATCCACACAACAATACTCGGTGAAATATTCTTAAACCTCTTGAAGATGATAGTTGTCCCGCTCGTCATTTTGTCCATGGTCGTCGGGATAACAAACTTAGGCGACATCCGCAACGTCGGTTCTATCGGTGGACGAACCGTGTTGTACTACATGACAACTACTGCTATCTCCGTTATCATCGGAATGATTCTCGTTAACATCATCTCACCGGGGAAAGGGTTATCACAAGGCGAAGAACGTGCCGATCTGAGTTACACACTCTCTGGTGCTGAGATGCACACTGTTGATCTGAGCGGAGAATTCAATCGGACATATAACAATAAATATGTCATCACCCTCGTGGATCAGAACGTGCGTGGCGAAGTTGAAGAAATTTCCGAGACAACAATCGCGGTAAAATCGTGGCAACCGCTATCTGAGGATGCACGTTACATCACGACAGACAGCGGCGAACAGCTGTTATTCATTGACGGTCGCCTTGAGACGGTAGTACTCCAAGCCACAGGCAGCGGTATTAACATCGACTTGCCGATTGCCACAAAAGTGTCTGGCAAAACGGAACGAACGATGGGTGGCACTATCAAAGAGGTCTTCCTGGGCAACAAAGAGACCGGCAAAGAGGGTATGATCCCCTCAAACATCTTCAATGCAATGGTCCGAACCGACATCCTGCCCTTAATCTTTTTCTCACTCATCATCGGTGCCGCTTTGTCCATGCTTGGTGATATCGGCAAACCCGTCATCGCTGTCATGTCCGGACTCAATGAAGGGGTGATGAAACTCGTCCACTGGATAATGTATGTCGCGCCGCTCGGAATCTTCGGCTTAGTCGCAGGCAGGATCGGCGAGGCAAAAGGATTCGCAGGCTTCTGGCCCGAACTCGTCGCCGTCGGTAAGTATAGCGTGACAGTCGTGTTAGGGCTTGGCGTACACGGTTTCATCGTTTTACCGGTACTCCTACTCGTCCTCGGACGCAGGAATCCGTTCAACTACCTCAAAGGCATGGCAACCGCCTTACTCAACGCTTTTTCGACAGCGAGTTCAAGCGCAACGCTGCCTTTAACGATGGAAGGTGTCGAGAATCAGAACGGTGTCTCACGACGTACCTCCAGTTTTGTTCTACCTTTAGGTGCAACCATCAACATGGACGGGACAGCACTCTATGAGGCAGTCGCCGTCATGTTCATCGCCCAAGTCTATGCGATCCACATGGACCCAGCGCAACAGATAGTAGTCGTCCTTACAGCGACGTTGGCGGCTATCGGCGCAGCAGGGATCCCAGAAGCGGGGCTTGTCACAATGGTTATTGTACTCAGAGCCGTGGATCTCCCGATTGAGGGTATATCACTGATCCTCTCTATCGATTGGCTGCTTGACCGGTTCCGTACCACAGTTAACGTCTGGGGTGACAGCATTGGTGCAGGCGTAATTGAGGCGTATGAATCCAAAGACAGAGATGCAACCGAAGCCGCAGCGGCATCGTAATGGCTATCAGCAATCAGTAATCAGCAGTCAACTGTTGCCAGTACTTGATTGTCAACGTTAAATCTTTTTGGGAGAGCCATTCAGTTCTCCCATAATTTCAATTTTCCGATTGAGGTGTTGTGACCTGTCGGAGCCATCTACAAGTCGCGACACTCATTGACTGCTGATAACTGAAAACCGATAACTATAACATAATGGACACACAAAACGAACCGAACCCACAAAAACCGGCACTCAGCGGTGCAACAATTCTCGCAATCATCAGCGTCGTACTTGCTGCCGTATGGATCGCCTTCGCTTACTACAAAGGCAACAGTCCCAACGGCAGTCGAACGATGCTACTCCATCCGATAGTTCCGATACTGATGATTGTGTTGCTCACGCGTATTTATCGCTGGATTGACATAAGAAGCATCGTTATACTGGAAATAATGATGATAAGCGTCTGGGTTTTTATACGCTTGTTGGGTGTACTGATGCCCTTCATTTTGGGGTTCGGCTTCGCTTACATCTTCAGGTTCCTCTGGAACTCGCTCCCATTTAAAAAGCAATACCAACGCGGCATCGCAACCACGATGATTGTGCTCGTTTGTGGCTGCGTGATCTTCTACACAGGCAAACAGGTGAGTAGACAAGCTAGCCAGATGGGTATTGGATTGCTGAAGTTTTACCACGAAACTGTTCTGCCTTATACTATCGGCGAGACTTTTAAGGCAGTCGCCATCAGCGTTAATCCGCGTGCTGATGAAGACGAGGGTGCCGAGAGCAATAAGGAAGATCCTCCCGTAGAAACGTTCTATCTCGCTACAAACAACGGGATCTATGAAATGCGACGGGACGCTGAAGGGAAACTGTCCCGTGTCGGTATTACTAACGGCGCGCTTCTCGGCAAACAGATACAAGCACTCACGGCGAATGAAAACATTATCTACGCCGGCACGCAAAGCGGTTTATATCGCTATTATAAGACACCACCTGCTGACAAAAACGACGCAAGTCCAACACAGGTATGGCACAGAGTGGACGATACCCCTTTTGATACACTTTCCATCCAAGCCGTCAACGTTCCACACTGGGATGATACACAGATTTACGTTGGAACACAGAAAGGACTTTACACGAGTAACAACTCAGGCGAAACATGGAACTCGGTCGCCCCTAACATTTACAGCGACAGGTCCATTGTTAGTATCATCTCCACTACAGATACCAATGGAAACAGCGTAACTTACGTCGCCAGTACAAGGCAGATTGACACGGAAACTCCCTTAGAACAGAAGGAAACCGAAACTATAACATCGGAAACTGATGGGATTCCTTCAGCAGAACAGTCGGAACAGACAGACACCACGCCTACAGCGAGGAAAACCGACGCAGAAACCGCTTCACAACAGATGAACGCCTCGCCTATAACCACAACAGTGCATTGGCACCTGGAAGGCTCTTCTCTCGGATGGGAAGAACTCTCTTTAATAACACAGATGGTTTATGTAATCGCAGGTGGAGATGAGACGACAGGGGACACAGATGGAACCTCACAAGGCTCCAATATCGAATTATATGCCAGTACCCCCGATGGGCTCTATGAATCGAATCGTCTTCATGACTGGCGGAAAACGGAAGGGACACCTGTAATTTCTGGGACACCAGCAACCCCACTGTTAGCCTCTGCGCCTTCGGGAGTATACGTCGGTAACAACACTGCTATCTGGCATCGCACCGCTCCCACCGCCAGATGGCGACCGTTTACTACATATAAGGAAGGCATCAGCCACGCCTACGAGGACCAACCTATCGTTGAACAGGCAAAATCGTATTTGACGGAAAGAATACCGACTCTTGCCCAAACCGGTGGCGATGCTGTCAAAGAGGCATTTCAATTCGCAAGTTCAATCGCTTTTGGCTTTGGCGGTTTTTTAGCGACTGTGTCGCTCGCGTTAATTGTGTTTGTATATGCGAACCAATCATTTGACAACTATTTCAGGAGTTTCCTCACGCTCATGCCTGAAACGCATCGTGACACTGCCAAGGCATATCTGCGTGAAATTGACAAGAATCTCCAAGAGTTTCTAAGAGGACTCGTCACAGTCATCGCAATTGTCTCAATAATTTCCTCCATTGCTTACAGTATCATAGGGGTCCCGTTCGCTTTAGTTATCGGTATACTTGCGGGAATCTGTAATGCTATACCGACCTTCGGTCCCTTTATCGGTGGTGCTTTCGCGTTTATAGCGATGCTGATGGGGTTGGCAGCTGGGGATTTCGGGACAATCGATTTCCTCATTCGCTGCGCATTTGTGTTGGGTGCCATCCTCGGTATTCAGGCTATTGACAATTCGCTCATCTCCCCAAAAATCATGAGCGATGCCATTGATGTGGATCCGTTGCTGATTATGTTCGCCGTTATTGTCGGTGCAGCCGTACTCGGTTTTTGGGGAGTATTGCTTGCAATTCCCACCATTGTTGTGATAAAATCGGTTATTGCCGTTTCCAATGATCAAACGACGCTTGGAAAGCAAACCTAATTGTCGCTTCGCTGGCGATGGTGGGATCCCCATAGCGAATAGCGTATGGGGCAGACTGGGAACGGGTCTAACCTCGCCAACTACGTGTCTAAGTAATTCTAAAATCTACCATAGTCGTGGAATAAAGACTCAAAGTTTCACCATCGGTGAGACTGGATTCTCACATCGAATATTGTATACAAGACGTACGTAATAGACCGCAAGGAACATAAAAAAAATGGAAACCGGACTCCCCATTGTTGCGATTGTCGGCAGACCCAACGTCGGGAAATCATCGCTCTTCAACAGAATCACTGCATCAGCACCGATAACTGTGCCTTACACAGCCCATGATCCCGAAACTGAAACGAGCGACAAACGGCGCAATACAAGAAAACCGAGAATGCCGCATAAATTCGCTGTCGTCCACGATACACCCGGTGTAACCCGCGACAGGAATTACGCAGACGTGGAATGGGCAGACTGCGCTTTTACGATCGTCGATACCGGCGGGTTGGACATCGATCCGGACGACCGGCTTATTGATAACGTCCAATCGCAGGTGGATGCCGCTTTGGATGAAGCGAGTCTTGTGCTGTTCGTCGTTGACGCACGAACCGGTATCATGCCACACGATATGGCCGTTGCCGATAAACTCAGAGCAACCGATAAACCTATTTTCCTCGTTGTCAACAAGGTAGATACTGAGCGGTTCCGCAATGAAGCCGCCGAGTTCTACGCGCTCGGATTCCCAGAACCGATATGGACATCGTGCGTTCAAAACGACGGAATTCTAGAACTCCTCGACCATGTCGTAGACAACCTACCGGAAACCGATGAAACACTACAAGATATATCTGGCACCATAAAGATCGCGATTGTCGGTAGACCCAACGTCGGGAAATCCTCGCTTATCAACAACCTATTAGGTGAAGAGCGAATGATCGTCGATGATCGCCCCGGCACAACGCGCGATGCGGTGAATATCCAAATCGTTCATGACAATATCCCCTTTGAGATCGTTGACACAGCCGGAATGCGACGCAAATCGGCGATCAACGACGAACTTGAATCCGCAACTGTGAAACGCGCCATACATAGCATCCGCCAAAGCGATATTGCTGTCCTCATACTGGATGTAACCCAGGAAATTGCGCACCAAGATAAGACTATCGCCAAGTTCATCGAACGACAGGGAAAAGCCTCTGTTTTAGTCATGAATAAATGGGATCTGATTGAAGAAAAGGATAACGCAACACACCCGGGGTTTATGGATAAACTCGACGTGCAGCTCCCACAGCTTGGTTATGTGCCACGCGTCTTCGTCTCCGCTATTACGGGACAACGCGTTACCCAAATATTAGGGACAGCCTTAGAGGTCCATCGAGAGTATTGCACGCATATCCCGACACCAGCACTCAACCAATTGCTGCTGGAATTACGCAACGCGCATCCGCCACCACGTGTCAAAGGTGTACGTCCCGCGCTCAAATATATCACACAAGTCGAGATAAAACCACCTACCTTCCTCATCTTCGGACGGAACGTAAACCGGGTCGGTCAACCGTATGAGTCGTACCTCGTCAACAATATTCGGAGAGAATTCGGATTCCACGGCACACCGCTACGTATCTTTTACCGCAGATCATAACTTACCAAAGGAGGACGCTTTGGCACTATTTAAAATCTTTATCACACGTCCCATTCCCGATGAGATTGTTGAAAAATTAGCAAAAGAGTGCGACATTGACATGTGGCACACGAGTGCTATCCTACCGCCTATCGCAGAAAAGATCCCACCACTTGACGGGTTAATGACTTATGGACACGAACCCGTCTCCCCTGAGATGATCGCTACTGCGCCGAATCTCAAAGCGATCTCCGTCGTCGGGGTCGGTTATGACCACGTCCATGTCGAGACTTGCAGGGAACGCGGTATCGCAGTTGGACATACACCCGGTGTCCTCAGCGATACCACTGCTGACATGACGATGGCACTCCTGCTCGCCACCGCACGAAACATTGTCCCGGCTTATGAACACGTCCAAGTGTCGAAGCAGTGGAAGTACTACGACCCGAATATCCTCTGGGGTACCGATGTGCATCACGCAACGTTAGGAATTGTAGGTATGGGCAGAATTGGGCACGCCGTTGCTAAGCGCGCTAAAGCGTTTGACATGCGCGTGCTTTATTACAAACGCGAACGTCGACCCGACTGGGAACAGGAACTCGGCGTAGAATATGTAACATTTGAAGAGCTTCTGCAAGCCTCCGATTTCGTGACGCTCCACGTGCCACTGACCGACGAGACAACACACCTTATCGGCAAAACAGAACTCGCGCTGATGAAAAACACTGCTATTTTAGTCAACATCGCGAGAGGTCCTGTCGTTGACCACTACGCTTTATACGATGCGCTCAAAGAAGGGCAGATTGCCGGTGCCGCCGTTGACGTGACCGAGCCAGAACCGATTAATACAGATCATCCACTCCTGAGCTTAGACAACGTCATCATCGCACCGCATCTCGGTAGTGCTACTGTCCAAACGCGGATGAAAATGGCAACAATGGCGATGGAGAATATGCTCGCTGGATTGAAGGGAGAGCAGTTACCTTACGGCGTGCGCCAGCCAAACTTTCCATAGTAGGAGCGAGTTGTGCTCGCGATTCTTCCGGTAGAATTGATCTCCGAATCGCGACATTATTCGCATATACTAAATTATCCTAAACAAGGAGGAAAGATGCTACTCGAAAAGCTATTTGCGTTAAAAAGCCACAACACTTCGGTGAGACGCGAACTGGTCGCGGGCTTCACGAACTTCATGACGATTTCATACATTATCTTCGTGCAACCTAATTTTCTTTCGGCCGCTGGCATGGACGAGGGTGCTGTCATGGTTGCGACCTGCGTATCCAGTGCAATCGCAACATTTCTCATGGCGTTTCTAACGAACTATCCCGTCGTATTAGCACCCGGTATGGGGCTTAACGCCTATTTTGCTTTTGAAGTTTGTAGCAAAAACGGTTTAGGTCTACCGTGGCAGGAAGCATTAGGCATCGTTTTCATAGCAGGTATGCTGTTCTTTATACTCTCATTTGTAGGAATACGAGAAGCCGTCATGAATGCCCTTCCGCCCTCGCTCCAAAACGCGATTGCCATTGGAATCGGGCTGTTCATTGCCTTTATCGGGCTGCAGATGAGTGGAATCATTACAAAAGATCCCAACACGTTTATCACGCGTGGAGCACTCGACTCTAAACACATTCTCCTCTCACTCTTCGGTATCGCCGTAATACTCGCACTCATGGCACGCAGAGTACGAGGCGCGATCCTGATCGGTATCCTTATCACAGCGGGTGCTAACCTTATCTTCGGATTCGCTACCTATGAGGGAATCGTCGCACTTCCACCAGATCCAACGCCAACGCTCTTTAAATTACGAATCCCTAACATCTTCGCCAAACTGGAACTCATTCCGGTTATCTTTGTGTTCTTTGCCATCGATATGTTCGATAGCATCGGCACGCTTACGGCTATCGGCTATAGAGCGGAACTCATGGAAGAGGGCAAACTCACAAAAGCCCGGCGCGCGCTTATGGTGGATGCAGCCAGTACCGCTGGCGGTGCCTGCCTCGGCACATCGACCGTAACATGCTATATCGAAAGTGCCACCGGTATTGCTGCAGGCGGACGCACAGGACTTACCGCCGTCTTCACAGGGATCTTCATGTTGCTCGCGCTCTTTTTCAAACCGCTGGTCGAAATTATCGGCGGCGGCTATCCGATTAATCCGATTATTGGACCGGCACT
>JAKZUG010000378.1:0-5055 GCA_047516705.1 Candidatus Poribacteria bacterium
CATCACCCAAGGCGAACAGGTGGCGCAGCTTTGGCCCCTCCTGTTTGACCGTTACGCTCTAGAGATTGCCTTTGCCCACCGCACCTTCGCTTGGGGTTCGGACGCCCGCGGCATGGCGCACGTTCACGTCGTTATTATCGGGCTGGCAAAACGGGAGACCGCACCGCGGGAGAAGCGACTGTTTTCCTACGATACCCCCAGCGGTGAGCCACACGAAAGTCTGCACACCGTCCTCTCACCCTATCTGTTTGATGCCAGCGGACTGACCGATCCGCGGATTGTTGTGCGGGAATCATCTCAACCCCTGAATGGGCTGCCATCCTTGTTGAGCGGTTCGCAACCCATTGACGACGGGAACTATATTTTCAAAGCAGATGAACGCGCTGCCTTTCTGCAAGAGGAACCCAACGCTGAACCGTATCTGCGCCCCTTCGTAGGAAGCCGGGAGTTTCTACAGGGTAGAGAACGCTGGATTTTGGCACTTCAGGACGCCAACCCGGCCAACCTCAGAACGATGCCAAGAGTTGTTGAACGGATGCAGGCGGTAAGAGCATTCAGAGCAAAGAGCAAACGCAAGAGCACTCTCGCCATTGCTGACTATCCAACGCAATACAATGTCAACGTCATTCCAGACGCGCCGTTTCTAGTCATACCAGAAGTGAGTTCTGAGCGACGAGACTACATCCCAATTGGGTGGCTGGAGCCGCCGGTGATTCCGAGCAATCTTGTCCGCATCATCGAAAATGCCAGCAAACCGCTATTTGCGCTGCTCACTTCGGCTATGCACATGGCTTGGCTCCGTCACATCGGTGGCCGCCTAGAGAGCCGTTATCGCTACTCCATCGGTCTTGTATACAACACCTTCCCAGTGCCCGAGGTTACCGCGGAACGACTGCAACGCCTCGAACCTTACGCTGACGCTGTCCTCGCCGCTCGTGCCGCGCATCCCGACGCAACCTTGGCGGATCTCTATGATCCCGATCTCATGCCTGTTGAACTCCGCAGGGCACACCGTGCCTTGGACGGTGCCGTTGATAAGCTCTACCGGCGTTCTCCATTTTCATCTGATCGTGAGCGCGTCGAATACCTGCTCGGTTTGTACGAAAAAATGATGGTGCCGTTAGCTGCGAGTGCCACGCCGCGGCGGAGGCGACGGCGAAGATAGTGGAGGCAAGGCAGTTGCCCAAAAAAACGCCGACGGGACTTGCCTAAGGCTAGAAGGTCTGTTATAATTCTTTGACTCGTGTTAAGAAATCGTGCAAAGAGACCGTATATTGCGCTCCGCTCCGATGCTGCGATCGGGATTCAGAGCAACTGGGGCTTTAAGTGACAGCTTATGAGATAATCTAGCAAATTTATTGGAAAGGTGTTTCTCATGAAAGTATTAGTTGCAATGATTTTGTTAGCCTTGTCTTTCGGGTTTTCGGCATTTGGTGAATTGACAAAAGAGGATTTAGAGGCCATTCGGTCTATTGTCAACGATGAAATTGCCAAATCTGAGAAGACTATAAATGCTCAGATTACTGGGTTGGATAAACGTCTTGGTGACATGAAGACTATGATGATTGCGCTTATGGCGTTAATTGTGGTTGCTGTTACTGTCCCTACAGCTATCGCTTATAAGAGGGATAATCAGCCGCAAGTTACCAGTCAGCAGCAGGTCGCTAATGAAATGGCTGCTAAACGCGATGCTGGGGTGGGACCTCAACAAGTTCATACTAGAAAAAAATAGTGATTTAGAGATTAAGGAAAACGCCTGAACCCCTTATGAGGGCTTACCTCTCTGACTGCGCTCGTGTTGAACACCTCACAAGGTGCGAAAATGAGATTTTTACTGATATTTGCTTTGCTGTTTCTCTCTGCTTGTGGCGTGGAAAATATACTATTGCCGTCTGATCGCGACGAGGAGCATATCGAGATTATCACGATTGGTCCCTACACCCAGCGGTGTCATGGTGCTTTTTTTGAACAGGACTGCCTGATGATGTACGACGAGGACTCGGGTAGCTGGGGGTTCTTCTTCGATGGTGTTGAAGGTTTTGATTTTGAACCGGGGTTTATTTATATACTTCAGGTTAGATTGGAAGACCGGGGACCCTATATACAGGATGTGGGCAGATATGCCTATCACCTTGTCAAGATAATCGCGAAACAGAAAGCACCTGATGATTTTAGCTACGATTGATATGCTACTCCACCCGAGAACCCGTTCTAAGAAGAAAAATATTACTTGAGGGGTGTGTATAATTACTGTCTGAATCACGGATTAAATGGATTAGGCAGAAAACACGGATAACCAAACGAAGTAACCACCACGCTGTCGCGTCTTCAGCAACCCAAATACACAAAAGCCTAACAACTTGACGGAACCTTCGCTCCAGAGGAGCGATATGTCTATAGAACCGCGATACTACCGATTCATGCGCTCCAGAGGAGTGCAATGTATATAGCAAGAGCTGCGGTTATGGCTTGGATATGTCTATCCAAGCCAAGCAGATTTTACAACTAGCAACTTAGGTTATTAATAGCTGCCCCCTGTTTTTGGCTGGGCCCTCCTATCCGTGACTTAATTTTGCCTTCGTTCACCGATACATAGTGCTGTGGAATTCATGTGTTACGCTTATATTTTTCACACCAATTAACCTATCCGAAGGCTCCGATCCTCCAACGGCAGATCGACCCGTACATTGCCGCGGCGATGGGATTCGCGTAGCGCGATAGCAATCTCCAACGCCTCCCTGCCAAATTCACCCGGACAGATTCGCTCTTCTCCAGCCTCTAGGGATTTACAAACACCTTCGATTGCGTCCACCATTGAACTCCGTGGATGCCAAGGGTTGGGGAACTGACATTGGATAGGTCCACCCGTTTCTGGATGGGTACTCCACAACTCAAACCGGGCGTGGGCGTTGTGTGAAATGATACGTCCCCTCTCACCGATAAATTCGAGCGTCCATTTCTCCCCAGAAGTTTCGGCTTGGGTGTTCATGACAGCGCGGACACCGTTCTCGTAAACGATATATCCCGATCCTGAGAGATCGCTATCTCCCTCCGCACTTTCATCGCTGTCCATTACCCCAAATGCCCATTTTGCTGGGGCACCGGCAAATAGACGAAAGAGCGCGAGCGTGTGGCTATGCAGATTCGAGAGGGTGGATGGGCTGTGGCAGATCATCGATCTCAAATTACCGATGGTGCCGTCAGCGATTGCTTGACGGGCGTTTGTGTACCAGTTATACCAGTTGAGGTGGCACGCAATAGCGAGGATAGTCCCGTGCTTGTGGCAGGCGTCGATCATCGCGTCCGCTTCGGCAAGGGTGCGGCACATCGGTTTCGTGGCATAGATCGCCTTGACACCTGCTTCCGCCAAGCCGATAGTGACCTCCGCACGAGGTTCGGGACGGGTGGTTAAGCAGACGATGTCTGGCTGCTCCTTCTCCACCATCTCTCGATAGTCGGTGTAAAGGGCTTCAGTCCCCCAACGCCGTTTGAAGTCATCTAATTTTGCTTGATCCACATCGGCAGCAGCAATGAGGTCTACCCCCCGCGCCTCAATCATTGCCGGGGCATGTGCCCAGGGCCAAGGGTAGTGTGGCATTCCGATATGTTCATCATCGATCGTGCTGCCCATCCTACCACATCCGACGACTGCACCACGATAGGTGTGTTTGGGTTTAGTTTCGTGAACGACGCGAAATGCTTCGCCTTTGGGTTCAGCCATGAAATTTTCCTTTCGGTACCAGTTTTGGAAACCGGTGCGTAAAGCGTGAACCCAAGACACAAAGCACCCATTTCTTACGTTTCACACTCCACACTTGACGACTTCTCTGTCTCGTTTCCGTTTCCGAGTTTTGCTTTCAACGCTGCGAGATCATCCTCAACGTTGCCTTTCGTCTCTAACGCTGCAAACTCATCTTCGAGAGGATCCTTCTCAAAATCAGCCATTTCGGCGGCAGCATCCGCCCTTGCTTCCATATCACCGACCTTCTCCTCCATCCGCTCGAAGGTGTTAAAGGCACTGCTATCTTTCATCCCCGCCATCGTTTCGTGAATCTGCTTTTGCGCTTTGGCGCGTTTCTGACGTGCGATCAGCAGATGCTTCTTACGATCGGCTTCTCCAATCTTCAGTTCCAGTGCTTTCAAGTGTTCCTTGAGTTGATCAACCGCCTGTCGCTGCTTGTCCCACTGGATTTTGTATTCATCTGCGAGTTGCTGCACCTCATTTCGTCGTGCGAGGGCTTCTCGCGCCAAGTCATCCCGTTCTTTCTGAACAGCGGTGGTAGCTTTCTCTTCCCAACCCTTGGTTTGTTCGGTGGTTTCCTGATACTGTCTCTGAAGACGTTTTTCATCGGCAATCGCGGCAGCTACCTTCTGCTTCGTATCGATAAGCTGCTCTTTCATTTCGATGGTAATTTGATTGAGAACCTTTTCCGGATCCTCCGCGTTGGTCAACGCTTCGTTCACATTGGCTTTGAAGATTGTGGAGACTCGACTGAAGACACTCATTTTACTATCCCTCCGTATCATAGGTTGCGATTTAAGTTAATTTGAACCATTGAGCGGTTCATGAAATCGCTTTTGATGATGCAAGGGAATTGCCATTCAGTCTTATCGGTACGGGGATACCATAGCAGCTCATCAATGGCACCATTGCTGCCTGAATCTCAGATGATGGGTATTATACAATCAAATCCTGAACATGTAAAGAGCATCTTGATTTTGGTATAGGGGTGTTTAATTCTCCTGTAGGAGGGATCTCCGAATCCCGACTTCCTACTTTGAAATCGGATTTTATCGGATCTCCGTATATCGTAACAGTTTCAATACCCCCTTCCCCTCGTAGGTACAGGTTAGGAAACCTGTACTTGTGTCGTAGGTTGCTAGTAGTAGGCATATTACTTTGAATCTAGGGGCATTTATGGTGAATTAGAGAAATAAGTAGACATCTACAATAACTCCGACCTTCACGAAGTTTCCAAAGTCCCCCTGCAACTCCCCTGACAAGGGGAGAAGATAAGAGGGGATCTTCTCCTTTGTCTTTCCCCTCTTATCAGA
>JAKZUG010000379.1:0-3862 GCA_047516705.1 Candidatus Poribacteria bacterium
GTGTATGAAAAATCTGCGAAGTAGATAAAGGCAATTTCCTTATTTTACGTGCCGCCCGCGGCGGATAAAGACACAACATCGTAAACGAAATTACTTAGGATTGAGGCTTTTCATGCCGGAAAACTCTGGTAGGAAACGTGCTATTGTTATCGGAGGTGGCATCACAGGGTTAGCCGCGTGCTATCGCTTACAGCGCGAGGCGGCACAGCGCAATATTCCGCTTGATGTCACGCTCCTTGAAGCGACCGGACGCGTTGGTGGTGTTATCCAAACCGAACACCGAGATGGATTCCTCATTGAACACGGTCCTGATGCCTTTATCTCAACAAAACCGGCGGCAAAGGTGTTGTGCGAAGAACTCGGAATTACAGATCAATTCATAGGCACCAACCCAAAAGTCCGTCGGAGTTTCGTAACCCGAAAAGGCACACTGCATCCTGTCCCTGAAGGCTTTTACATGATGGCACCGGGTTCCCTGATGCCGTTTCTAAAAACCCCACTCTTCAGTTGGCACGGTAAACTGCGGATGGCACTCGACCTCTTTATCCCGCGCCGAGAAAGAGATACGGATGAAGCCGTAGCGCATTTTGTCAGACGTCGTCTCGGCACCGAAGCCTTCACACGGATCGCACAGCCTATGATAGGTGGTATCTATACCTCGGATGCCGAAAATTTAAGCCTAAAGGCGACCTTTCCAAGATTCTTGGAGATGGAAAAGACACACGGAAGCATTATCAAAGCACTCCGTGCTCAAAAAAAGCAGACAGCCGAAACCAGCCGAGACACCAGTGGTCCCCGTTATAGTCTCTTTCTGTCGTTCAAATCAGGCATGCAGACATTGATTGATACACTTGCCGAAACCTTATCGAACAATATTAAATTAAATACCCCTGTAGAACATATCCAGCAGGATGTCAATGGTAACAGATGGCACATCACACTTACCACCGGAGAAACTTTAAATTCGGAACTTCTCTGCATCGCTCTCCCCGCGGCGCAAACAAGCGCGCTCGTCCGGAACGTATCAAATTCACTCGCCACCAAACTCAATACCATTCCCTATGCTTCTTCTGCAACGGTTAATTTAGCATTCCGCCGTACGGATGTTACACATCCCTTAGACGGTATGGGATTTGTTGTCCCTGCTACAGAAAACCTGTCCATTATTGGATGCTCGTTCAGTAGCGTCAAATTTGAGAACCGCGCGCCAGAAGAACACATCTTGTTACGCGCCTTCGTCGGCGAACCTACTTCTAAAAACGCCGAAGCCGACCTTATTCAATTGTGTCAAGCAGACTTAATGCCTCTTCTCGGCATCGAAAACGCGCCGCTGTTTGCCACTATTAGCAAACACACACAGGCAATGGCGCAATATCAGGTAGGTCACCAAGACGTTGTTGGTGATATAGAACGGCTCGCGAGCGAGTTGCAAGGCCTCGCTCTCGCAGGAAATGGCTACCACGGTATAGGCATCCCTGACTGTATCCGAAGCGGGGAGACCGCAGCGATCTCGCTCTTGGACATGCTTTGTTAGGAGGCGCGATGAATTTTACAATGACGCGCTGGAGCATCATCAGCGTAAATTTGGGGTTTTTCGGATGTGTATTGCTGATAATATTAACTGCTAAATTTGCGCTCTATGCTGAAGACAATACACATCGCGTGACGGAGGCATATCAAGGGTTTCAGGATGGGAAGTGTAAAAGCTGCCACCCTGCTATCTGGCAAGAGTGGGAAAATTCGATGCACGCGAAGGCATGGGTTGATGAAATCTATCAGGCTGCCGCAAAGCAGATCACCGATAGGGAAACGAAATGTGATCAGTGCCATGCCCCCCAACCGATTCTCATCACAGGTGTTGGGAAAATGCCGAAGCTGAGGGACAAACAACGGGAGGCAGGTGTTTCATGTCTCGTCTGCCACCTCGATGCACACGGCGCGATGAACGGGCCGGCGGCAAGTGCGGAAACCTATTTTCATGCCAACGTTACCAATCCTATCTATACCGAACCGACAATGCTCTGTGGCACCTGTCACGGGCAACAAAGCGTTCCTGAACATGACCAAGTCTCAAGTTTCCTAAATAGCAAATTCGCCGAAGGGGATACGAGTTGCGCGACATGTCACATGCCTGTTGTGACGCGGCTACAAAGCACAACGAGCCATGAAAGCATCAAAGGTAGAAAGCATACGTGGCGCGGCAGTCGCAGCGTTGCGCAACTCAAGCGTGCCGCGACCTTTCAACTTGAATATACAGATGGAAAAGTGGATGTGAAACTTCGGAGTAAGACGGGACACATCTTACCGGGCGGGACGTTGCGCACCATTATGCTTGAGGTAACACTTCTCGCACCCGATGGTACCGAATATCAGAAACAGCAAATCTCAATTTCTGCCAAGGGTGAGAACCGACTTTTTCCAAACGAAAACAGAACTTACCCTTTTGATATGGTATCCGCCGCAACCGGCGATACGATCAGAGCGCGCTTGATATATCAATTGATGCCGAATACACCGAAAGCCAAATGGGTATTGATGGCAGAGAAAACTCACATTGTGCCATAATTTACGCGTTCATATTCGGCAATGAATCGAGACCAAGTAACCGCCTTAGTGTTGGTGTTGCGCGCGAGATAACTTCATCGGATACCAATTTGAGGTGCGCCTGCTGCGGTTTCAAGATAGAGCGACAAAAAAAACCGAGTAACCCAACACGCGGTTCATGCGTTACATTTTTTGAAGAACCGTGCCATATTGCACCATTAACAATTAGAACGGATCCCCGCGGTCCACAAATTTGCAACTCATCGGTGTATTCGACACCCGGTTCAGGCATTGCCTCAAGCCGTTGATGGCTGCTCGGTACACAACTGGTGGCTCCATTTTCAAGCGTAAAGTCATCTAAAAACCAAACGCTGTTAGCAACTAGTGGAAAACTCGGACGTGGTGTCGGCAAGGCAGACAGTGGATAATCGATATGGAGACCGGCATCCGGTGCACCGGGATAAAGCACATTCACCGTAAAGGAACTCAATGTGCAATCGGTGCCGAGTAGATACGCCATCGCCGCAAGCATCTTCGGCTGTTGGATAGCTTCTTCAAAGATCTCGCCTTTGGCAATGAGATTCCAGACGCGTTGTGCACTGTCGTTCGCGAGGTATGTATGGCTTTTACCGGTTTCTTGCTCTGCTGAAGCGAGTGCCAAAGCACTTTCCCGAAGTTGTTCCGTTGTATCTGGAGGTATCAGGCTTTCGAGAAGCAGAAAACCGTTCTGATCCAGTTGTGCTTTTTCAGATTCAGTTAACATAGGCTTTTTCCTCAAATGCTATAAGGTTATTTAGTTTTCGATTTTTTAGTTTAGTAAGGTTTTGGATAACCTGTCCCAGTAGGCGCGGTTTGTAACCGCACCAGCATTGAAAGAGAAGGTTCAAAATCTGACCAATCCAATAAATTATTTAAAACTATAGTAAAGCCCGAAAATACGTGGACAGTTCAATGAATAACAATCCAGCACATACTTCCTCGCTGGCGAGGTTTTGCGGCGTACGCGCCCAAATGCGATCTGCATTCCTAACCTCGCCAATGTATAGTTAATTGTGGGTTTTACTATAAATGCCTTACAAATGCGATTTTTTCTTGACAGTTTAAGTGTTTTCTGGTAATATGTCAAATAGATTGTTGATTTCTGATGAAAATCGTCAGAATTCTTCATCCAAAATTCAAATTTTGGTTTGACATGTTTTCTTAATTGTAGTATCATATATAAGCGGACTGCAATTTAATCGATGATATACCGATGCGGCGGGAACAAATTTTTACCGATTGCATAAAACATCACACAACTGCAGGACGATTCTGGTTA
>JAKZUG010000380.1:0-5007 GCA_047516705.1 Candidatus Poribacteria bacterium
ATCTGGGCACTCAACCAATTCCCCGTTTCAGCCGAGTGGAAAAGTCCTTCGCCACACTTAGATGGTGATTTCCGGGATTTTCGCCTCGATCCTGGGACATTTCGGGCAACCAGTTTAACCTACCTCACCGACGCAAATTCGCACGGTGGCACAACAGTGATATGGCCCGAAGGACCGCAACGGATTCGCGCATTCCGTAAGAAAAATCCTGAATTCTCAAACCACGTCAGCGACGTGCGGGCACTGTTTCCGCAGATGGATTTGGGTGAACCGATGGAAGTCGTTGCTAAGCAGGCCGATGTGCTATTTTTTCACCACCTGCTACCCCACTCTGGAACGATGAATGTCGGTACTGCTCCGCGCTTTGCAATCCGATATATGTGTTTATGCCTCACATGCCGCAAATGGGAGAAAAAAGGGGAGTGGAATATCTGGATGCCATAAGAAAGTTGAATGGAGGGATGGAATATGATGACTCAAGATAAACGTGTTGGCTTTGGCTGCTATTTTCTGTTGACTGTTGTTATCGTTTTGAATCTTGCTATCGTAGAAACCGCAATTTCCCAAGAGGTTTTCGTACAGACTGGATTTGAGGAATTCGCTGTCGGCAACCCACCCAAAGACTGGGAGCTAACCGGCGGCGACTTTGAAGTTTCTGGCGACACCGTTAAAACCGACAAGAAAGCACTTGCTATCTTAGGCGGTGCTGATGGAGATGGACTCGCTGTGCCTATAGAAACCGAAAACCCCATTATTTCGGTTGAATTCTGGGTTTACATTGAAGGCGGCGGCAGGTCTTTCAACCTCAAAGCCGCATCTGCTGACAATATTGGCGAAAACAGCGGCTGCACCTACATCAATTGGGACGCGAATATCGTCAGGCTTTACGATGGTGCCGCGTGGCAACCCATTGGCGACTTTGACACCGATACATGGAAGTACGTCCGCATCATCGCTGATTTCGGCAAAAGTGAATTTGAATTTTCCTCAGGTGATGACAGGGATGATGCCTTGGGTGCCAAGCCGGAAAAAGGGCTCGCCTTTCGGAACGCTGCTCTCGGTCCCGTTGCCAAGTGGGTCGTTTTCTATGTGTGGGGACAGACTACCCCCGGTTACGTTGATGATTTACTGGTCTATGAGGGAGCAGAGGCACTTGATCTTGCTGTTGACCCAGGCGGCAAACTCACCACATTCTGGGGACACCTTAAGCACGGATTGTAAGAACAATATTGAGACACTAATTCTTAAGTCTGCAAGCACGATTAAATTTAGAAGCCCACAGCAACTCCTTTGTAACTAATGTTCTCGACTTAAGAGATATTTGATTATGGGATTGATATGGAAGTTATAGTAAAACCT
Organism: Candidatus Poribacteria bacterium; assembly: GCA_047516705.1. Lineage (GTDB taxonomy): Bacteria > Poribacteria > WGA-4E > WGA-4E > WGA-3G > WGA-3G. The sequence goes on from JAKZUG010000380.1 coordinate 1,360, forward strand.
AAAAATAAGTTGACATTTTAGGAAATAGTGGTCCTCTCCTCCTCGCTGGCGAGGTTTCCTAACCTCGCCAACTCGGGTGTAAAGATAATTATAGACTTTACTATAATATACATCATTGTGGGATTAATGCGGAAGTTAAAAAACGTCATTCAGAGACTGCTAAGTGGCATTACAAGAAGCGGATTGATCCGGAGATTGGAAACCGCTATTCGTTCCATAGACAGCATACAGATACCAGATATCAGAAATGCTATTCGTGAGATTCAGATCGCTATTCGTTCTATGGATGCAGAATGGAGGCCCCAGGCTATCCGGGAACTGGAAAGGGCAATACGTACTATAGTCGAAGCAGGAATGCAGGAATTGAGAAGGTTGGGGCAGGCTATTCAAGATCTGCAAAACGCTATTGACTCCATTAGAACTAGAACCCAAGAACAGATGCCGGACCTAAGAAACGTCTTTCGTTCCGTGGCCGAATGGTGGAGCGATCTGTGGAGCACCTGTCAACGTATAAAGGAATGGCTAGGGGATAACATAGAAGAACAGTTAACGGATTTAGAGCGAAGAGCGAGAGACACTATCCGTAACACAGATATTCTCGCGGTGGATAAAGCAGCAGAAATAATTGCTGGATTGGGAATCCCTGGACTTGTGTTGGTTATGTTAATGGCAGCTTCACCTTGGGTCGGTGCTGCAGCGATGACAGCATCCCTCGCTGCCTTGGGACCATTTGGAATGTTGGGCGGAATTGCTACGTTGGGAGTCTTAGCACTTATTTCAAGAGCCCTAGCCGAATTTGGCTTTGATAAGGTGTTCCAAGCAGTGCTTGTTAAGTTAAAAGAAAATGGTAAAACTTGTCAAGAAATCATGGAGGAAATTGATAAGTATCCGATTTCCAAGGAATTAAAGCGAAAGCTTAGAGAGTTTATAGAGGAGTTTCGCGAAGGAGAAAATCATGAACAGTGAGAGAGTTTCCCTAACGCCAGCACAGCGGCTACACTTTGACATCTACGGCTTTGTGTTATTAGAGAACGTTCTAAACAGCGATGAAGTTGAACGCATGAAAAACGCTCTCTACAGAATCAAAGCCGACAAGGAGTTGGATAACAAGCGCGTCTATGCTCGGTGGCACGGTGAACACCACGTGCTTTTCGGCAATCTTGTTGAGTATGACCCAGCGTTATTGGAATATGCCGCGCATCCACAACTCGTGCCATTGGTCGAAGAAGTGGTGGGTGGCACAGTCCGTCTTGAAGAGACCGAGGCGATCATTAATAGACGTAACCCAGAGGCAGAACTGGACGAACTCCACAAACGCTGCTATAACCCGACAGGTTTTCATCGCGGGACGCAACATGGGTGGGGCACCTATATGGAACAGAACAAGTTCCACTGCATCTTTGTAAAGACGCTCGCCTATCTCACCGATGTCGGTCTTGATGATGGTGGAACATGCGTTATACCCGGAAGCCATCGCTTAACGTGGAACCAGGGCGAAATGATCGAAGCGGCACTCTCTGATGACAAACTCATCTACCAAGTCGAAGCATCAGCGGGTTCCGTGCTGCTTTTTGCCGAAGCGTTGATTCACAGTACAACTGCCATCCGTAGCGACAAGGAGCGCGTCATCCTTATCTCCGGTTATACACCCCCAATGGTGCGGGAATGGCCCGGCAACGAAGTTAGCCCTGAATTTATTGAGACATTACCGGAAGACATCCGTCCGCTCATCTCAGGAAGCGACAGTTGGCACTGGAAACGAAGGTATTGATTTCAAGATAGGGCGAGGTGGGGTCCTCACCTCGCCAACGGTTTACGCACCAGAAGTCCGCGGCATCCACAGTGGCTCTTTCCCCATTTCCGCGAACAACAACTTCATTACCAAGTCCGCCTTCAACGCCGCATGTTCAGCGGAATTCCACAGATTCTTGACTTCTCCAGGATCTTCTTTCAGATCAAACAACTCGCCATAATCTCGGTTGTAATAGACGGTGAGTTTATAGCGGTCATCAACGTATGTTTTTACATGCACCGTTGTCGGCTCATGATGATTTTCGACGAGGATATGATCGCGTGCTTGTTCTGCTTGTCCGGACCAGACCGGCATCTGATCTACGCCGGTCATCGGACGCGGAATGTCAATTCCAGCGGCACTGAGGAACGACGGTGCTAAATCTACCAAGGTCTGCAGTGCCTCTGATTGCCTCCCCGCAGGCACGACTCCTGGATACCGAGCGATGAACGGCACCCGGATCACATCTTCATAGTGGAATGCACCTTTTGCGACAAGTCCATGTTGTCCGTAAAAATGCCCATGATCAGAAGTGAACACAACCAGCGTGTTATCAGCAAGTCCGAGTTCGTCAAGTTTCCCCAAGATTTTACCGATGTATTTGTCCATCAGACTCACCATCCCGTAATAGACTGCGATGTCTTTGGCGAGTTCATCCCGATCGCGTAAATGCGAATTGAATCCGTGGACCCCTTTCCCACTTTCACGCCAAGCGGAGAAATCGGGTTTTTGTTGCTGTGTTAATTGGAAATGCGGCGGATTATTGTCATGTTCCCCTTCTGTCACGGAAGGCACCGTCAACTCTGACGGATCATACATCGTGTCCCACGGTTCAGGCACAAGATATTTCGGGTGCGGATCAAAGAAACTTGCCCAGAGGAAAAAGTTCTCGCCGTTTTGCTGATACGTTTCCATGAGTGCGTTCGTGCGTTCCGCAATCCATGTATCGTAATGGTATTCTTCTGGGATGGGCCACTTTCGACGTTGACCGCGAGCGTTCCCTGTTGGCGGCGCAAAATAGTCGCGCCAATTGGTGCAGCCTTTTTCCTCCATCCAGATAACGTAGTGCTGTCCGACGTGCGCTTCATCGGCATGATTACGCGCCAGTTCAACGTGTTCAAACCCGTAAAACGGTTCGTTGAAATTCCGCCAAAAATCCAAATCTTGGAGAATCGGATAGGATTCCAGAGACGGGAATTCCTCAGTCCCGTGGAGGGGTTGGAAATGCGCTTTTCCGACGAGAGCAGTCCGATAGTCTGCGTCCATGAAGTCTTCACCAACGGTATGTTCGTTTTCAGAGAGTTTTGTGCCGAGGGACCAAGCACCGTGTTGGCTCGGATACTTCCCAGTGATAATAGATGCACGCGTCGGCGTACAGGTAGGATTCGGACAATAGGCTCTATTGAAGAGCGTCCCTTGCGCTGCCAATGCATCCAAGTGAGGTGTCTGTATTTCTGGGTTGAGGCAGCCCAAGGTGTTCCAATGCTGCTGGTCGCTGGTGATAAGTAGAATATTAGGTCTGGTTTCAGGCATAATTTTCGCGTCCCTTGCGCTACAAAAGTCCTTTGCATTGTATTTATTGGTGAAATCAGCATAGCACTTTACAAGGAATAATTCAAGAAGAATGCTGTCGGAACGGTATGTAATACTATTTCTAAAAGTTTATATTACATTAACCGCACCATTCACCCAAACCCCGGTAGGTGGGGTTTCCTAACCGCACCATAGGTGTCAATTTAAGAAGAAAACGACAGCCTTGGTCTCCAGAAGCGGTAAGCGTAGTTTTCAACTGCGCCGGATCTTAGGCATAAACTTGTATACCGCAAAACCCTCTTGAGTCCCATAGGGACGGCATG
>JAKZUG010000381.1:0-6374 GCA_047516705.1 Candidatus Poribacteria bacterium
TTGAAGCCTTCTCACGTCTTGTACAGAAAGAACCGTATCATTTTCAAGACTGGGCAGTGCAGCAAATAGGGATAATACCGAATTCCAAGAAGTCCAGCGATGGAGGAATCGATGGTGCAGGAGGGCTTGTGAATGCTCCAGAGGATTACCACGAGAGTTTCGCGCTTGTGCAAGTTAAAAGTAACTCGCGGAATTGGCGCGCCGATGTGGAGCGATTCTGTTATACTCTTTACAATGAGAACGCCGCCTGCGGGGTGTTCATCACGCTCCATCCTATTGGTGCAAGAAGTCCAGCGCACAAAACAGCAGCGGAATTCGGCAACATTACCGTCGGTACATTGATCTATCCGAGGTTGCAGTTATGGTCTATCAAGGAATTTCACAAGAACGGTACTCTGCCGAACCTACCTCCTTTGGTGAATCCATATAAGGATTAAGTAGAACAAACATTTCTAGATGTGTGATGATATAGCAAAGTATCCTTATGTTTGAAACATAATCGCCCTTTCAACACCGCATAAACCGCGTCCAGTACAAATCCCAAGTCCAATTTCTGTATGGTAAACGCAACCTTAAAAAACCAGACCCCTCATCCCGGCGTAACGTTTCGTGCCATCACGCTCGGTTTGCTACTGATTCCGGTGAATACCTATTTCATCATGGCGAACCACCTCAAATTTTGGAGTACCCTCCCGACCACCATGTCGCTCATCTACAACGTGATTATCACGTTGATGGTACTTATCCCGTTTAACCTATTGCTAAAACGATTTCTGCCGCGGTTCGCTTTCAGGCAGGGAGAACTGCTGACAGTCTTCGCAATGCTCTCGCTCTCCTCCGCGATCGCGGGACACGACATGATGCAAACGGTTATCCCAACGATCTCGGACGGGTTCTGGTTTGCGACCCCCGAAAACGAATGGAAACAACTGTTCTGGCGGCACCTTCCAACGTGGTTGACCTCTAACGATGAAGCAAGCCTAAAGCCATTTTACGATGGAGAAACCACTGTCTACAGAAAAGTGCATCTGCTCGGATGGTTACGTCCAATGCTCTGGTGGACCCTTTTCCTGACCGTCCTCATTTGGGTGATGATCTGCATCGACGTTTTCCTCCGAAGACAGTGGATTGAGAGCGAACGGTTATCCTATCCGATTGTGCAATTGCCACTCGAAATGACGAGGCTTGACGGCCGACTTTTCAAGTCGAAGATAATGTGGCTCGGATTCGCCATCGCAGGCGGCATCAACCTCATCAACGGTATTCATGTCCTCTTTCCAGAGTTCCCCGAAGTTCCAGTCCGGCACGCCGAGATCGGTCAATACTTCACCCAAAAACCGTGGAGCTCCATCGGTTGGACTCCCATATATGTCCGCTCATTCGCTGTCGGACTCGCTTACCTAATGCCGTTAGAGATGTCGTTTTCAGTCTGGTTTTTCTACTGGTTCTGGAAAGCGCAACGGATATTGGGTAGCGCGCTTGGACTCGATATTTTGCCGGGGTTCCCTTATGATTGGCAGCAGGTCATGGGCGGTTATCTCGTCCTCGCCTGCTTCGCGCTCTGGGGTGGACGCCGCTTCTTTTTCCGCGTTGTCAAACACATTTTTCGGGGATACCGGGCACCGGGTGAAATCGACGACAGCAGAGAGCCGATGCGTTACCGATGGGCAGCACTCGGATTAGTGGGTGGGTTGATATTTCTATTTGTCTTTTCACACCAAGGTGGCATGGCACTCTGGACAACAGGTCTCTACTTTCTCATCTACTACCTATTGTCCATGAGCCTCACCCGTATCCGCGCCGAAGTCGGTCCACCGACGATCCGTACCTACGCAACGCCTCACGACATCATGACCGATATTTTCGGTACCCGCATCCTTTCACACAGTAGTTTGACGATGATGCGTCTCTACCTCACCTTCAACAGGGGCTCTCGCGCACACCCGATGCCCCATACACTTGAAGGCTTCAAACTCGCGGAGGAGACAAGCATGCGTTCCGGCAGACTTATTGTAGCGATGATGTTCGCGGCGGTGGTGGGGATTCTCGCATCGTTTTGGGCATATCTCCTCGTCGGATACAATATCGGTGTCGTCAGCGATCTCGGCACAGGCGGGTATAACCAGCTGCAAAATTGGATCTCTCACCCGACTGAAACCGATGCTGCCGCTGTGACCTTTATCGGTGTCGGCGCACTCTTCACAGGTGTCCTCTGGTGGCTTCGGACAGTATTCCCGTTCTGGCCCTTCCATCCGGCGGGTTATCTCGTCGCTGGCGAAAAATCGACGATCGGCAGACTCTGGTTTTCGATATTTCTCAGTTGGAGTATCAAAACGATATTGCTGAAAGTCGGCGGGATTCGGCTGTATCGCAAAGCATATCCGCTCTTTTTGGGGCTGATTCTCGGCGAATTCATGGTCGGCGGGGTCTGGGTGCTGATTCGGCTCTTCACAGGAATGCAGATGTATTCATTTTATAGATAGTTGTCAGTTGTCAGTTATCGGAGGGATGGTTATCGGTTACAAGAGGTTTTTGAGAGTCCTAAAGTCTTCTTCCGACAACTGAAAGGTTTTTTCGCAGAAAAAACCGAACCGAAAACTGATAACTATTCTTTCTGACAACTGAGTACTGAAAGATTTTTTCGCAGAAAAAATCGTACTGAAAACTATTCAAAAAAGGAGATAAAACATGAAATTAGCGGTTCTTTCCTATAGTCATCATGGACGCAGCATGGCGCGCACGGCGCACGGACTCGGGCACGAGATTGTCGGGGTCATGGACAGTGATCCTAAACCTCGACAACAGTTGACGGACGATTTTCAGTGTCCCGGATTTGAGACAGCCGCGGCATGCCTCGATGTCAGCAAACCCGACGCTGTCCTCGTCGCAGGAAAACATATTGAGATGGGCGATCATGTACAGGCATGTGTAGATCGACGTATTCCCTATCTCTTGGACAAACCGTTCGCCGACTGTGCAGATCGGTTGCGTTCCGCTGCAGAGGCATCTGAAAAGCACGGTGTATTCAGCGCGCTTACGTTACCCAACCGTGTAAGCCGAATCGTGAGCGTTGTTAAAGAGATGGTCGCTGACGGTAGTTTGGGAGAACTGACCTTATACAACAGTAGACTGAACAACGGTCCCCCGTCTCGTTACGATCCGACACCCTCTTATTGGCACAACGATCCGAGTATATCCGGTGGCGGATGCTGGGCAGTCGAGTCAGCACACGGTATCGATACATTTCTCCAGTTTGTTGGCAATGCGCCAATTACTGTTGTCGGCGCGGTCATGTCTAATGCCATGTATAGCCGCGGCGTCGAGGATAGCGGCATCGGTGTGCTACGAACGGAAAGCGGTATCACCGGCATTATTGAATCCGGTTATAACTATCCGTCCGGCACACGTGGTGGGGATCACTTCTTCCGATTCATCGGAACGAAGGCATCCGTATTTGAGCAATATGGTCGCAACGGTGAACCCCTGATTGAAGTGCATACCACCGAGGGTGTGCAATTCAGCGAAGACATCTCCCACGGTGCACGGATGCAGGGTGTGATGGGCAAAGCATTTGACGCAATCCGCGATGGCGGCACCTTTGAACCGACTGTTATTGATGCGGTAAAGATTCTTGAGATTCAAGATGCCGTCTATGCATACGCCCGACAGGGAGTGACAACGCACGGTCCGCATCCGATGGGTTGACAACGTTGACAATGTGTGCTAAAATTCTTCCCATTCATAATAGGTTGGAACGCCACTAAACGCTGTCTACTATCATAAAACTCGCGATTACTTATACACCGCCAGAGTGGCAGGGTTAAAGGAAGAGGGACATTGTTCCCTATAAAAAGGAGGAAATATGCCGAATCTACAAATACCTCAAACACTCGTCCGCACCTTAGCACCTATCCTGATTGGGAATACCGAAGATAGTAACGCCATCATTGCCCCAGGTGCGGAACTCGAAGAACTCTTTAGCGACGCACATTTCACAGAAGGACCCACCGTCGCGCCAGACGGGACGGTCTATTTCAGCGACATCACCTTCACAGATCAGACGGATATGCAAGCCGGACATATCATGAGATACAACCCGGAAACAGGAGAAACAACCGTTTTCCGTTCTCCGAGTGGAATGTCTAACGGAATGGAGTTTGACGCACAAGGTCGGTTGGTTATCGCAGAGGGTGCCGATTTCGGAGGACGCAGGATTACCCGGACAGACATGGAGACCGGTAAAAGTGAGATTATCGCTGGTCTGTATAACGGAAAACCCTTCAACTCACCAAACGATCTCACGATTGACGAGCAGGGACGGATCTATTTTACGGATCCACGTTATGCTGGAAACGAACCCGTCGAACAACCCATTTTTGGTGTCTATCGCATCGATCCAGACGGTTCCATTCATCTCGTTGTTACGGATGGCGGTAAACCGAACGGTGTGGCGGGCTCCCCGGATCAAAAAACGCTTTACGTCATCAGTCATGACAACGGTGCGATGGGAAACCTACCCGACGAGATGACACCGCATAAGGGACGTATGGCACTCCTCGCCTACGATCTCTCGCCGGAAGGCACTGCGACTTTCCGTAAAGTGCTTGTTGATTACGCACCACAGGACGGTCCAGACGGGATGGTCGTCGATGCAGAGGAGGATCTCTGGGTGGCAGTGCGCGATGAGACCCGACCCGGGGTTCGCGTTTACTCGCCTGAAGGTGAAGAACTGGCGTACGTCAAGACACCGGATAAACCCACCAATGTCGCATTTGGACACGGCAAAACGAGCAAGACGCTTTACATAACGGCAGAACATTGCCTCTACAGCATCCAAACGATGAAAGAGGGATACCACCTACCACAGAAGTAGCACTGTTATCTCGTTCAAACATCTGGGTGAAGGTCGTGCCAAGGCGTTGCACGCTCATAAGCGTGTCCGACTCGACACAACAACGGCTCTGTCAGGTGTTTTCCGACAAACTGAATGCTCAACGGTAGCCCTTCGCTATTCATGCCGCATGGTACAGATAGCGTCGGTGCGCCGTTGTAGTCATACGGCACGGTAAACCGTTGGAACTTCGGATCCCGGGGTTCATACGGTCCGTACAACACCTCTGGCGTGACGACGTGTGGCGGCGCGGACATCGACGGACACACCAACACATCAATTTCCGAAAATACTCGTCTGAGATGTCCTGTGCAGGCGGCTCTCAGGTTGTTCGCTTTCGCATATTCAGCACCTGTCACCTTCGCACCCATATCAAGCCACCCTTGGAACCAAGGACCGTAGGCATCTCGCCGGAAGGGATAGGTCGCTGCGTGTGCAACCACCGCTTCGGTAGCACACAGCGTGGGCCACGCGGAGACATATTCATCCACATCATCCGGCAATTCCACTTCAACGATTTCAGCACCTTGATCCGCAAGGATTTCCACACCGGCGCGTACCGCTTCAGCGAGTTCAGTGTCAATATCGTGCGTCGCATAGTGCTCATCGAATCCGATACGGACACCCCGGATGTCCTGTCCCACGCCTTCAAGCATGTTAGGCACCGGATTTGGGAGCGAAGTCGGATCGTTCGGGTCAGACCCAGCGATCGCCTCAAGTATAATCCCAGCATCAGCGACATTTCGCGTCATCGGACCGACATGGTCCATCGATTCTGCGAGCGCGAGCACACCGTAACGGCTAACTCTTCCCCATGTCGGTTTCAGTCCGACGACACCACACGCCGCCGAAGGAAAGCGAATGGAGCCACCTGTATCGCTACCGAGTGAACCGAAACACAACCCCGCCGCCGTTGCAACACCCGAACCGCTTGATGAGGAACCCGTCCACCGGTCAGGATTCCACGGATTCTTGGGAATATCAAAGTTACGGTTGTAGCCGCCCATCGCGCCTTCTGTCAGATTAAGCTTACCGAGGAGTATCGCGCCCGCAGATTCAAGTTTAGCAATGACTGTGCCATCAAACGCAGGCACATGCCCTACAAGGACTTCCGCCGCGCCCATCGTGCGGACCCCCTTAGTGAAACAGAGATCCTTCACTGCAATCGGGATACCGTGAAGCGGACCGCGATACATTCCGGCGTTAATCTCCTCTTCCGCCGCTTGTGCAGCAGCCATTGCCTGTTCCGCTACCACTGTGGCGTAACTCTTCAATTGACCGTCAAGCTGATCAATACGTTCCAGCATCGCAGATGTAACATCCACAGGCGACAACTGTTTTGAAGCAATGTCATCAGCGATCTCGGTAATAGTTCTAAAGTGAAATGGCTTTTCACGCACGTCTGTTCTCCTTGTTATAGTAAAGTCCAAAAACATCTGAACACAATAGGGTTTGATACTTCACCGCCGCTGGCGAGGTTTTG
>JAKZUG010000382.1:0-4691 GCA_047516705.1 Candidatus Poribacteria bacterium
GTTATGTTCGGTCCCGCGGATAAAGCACAAGTGGAAGATGGGTATGAAGCGGCGACGACGGACATCCCGGCAGATATTTGGGAAGCGTTCGAGAAGGAATTCGGTATCAGGCGCGGGATGTAGATTGTCTGAATTAGGATTTATAGGATTGTCAGGATACGCGGAACATGCAAGCTTGGAAAGTGCCGAGAATCCGCAATAGGCACCTCTTCCTCTTTCCAGTAAAGGGCAGGGACTCCAGTAACGGGTGGGGACCCGGGTTTTTAACCGCGCCGTTTCATTTTATTTCAGAGATTCAAAGATAAATAGAATGTGCGACAACTTCTACTGTTTCACGCCAGCATCCAAATTTGACGTGAATTGCTTCACTGCAGCGAGCATTTTTCCTTCGTCCTCCATATTCTCTTCGATGACATTGACGATAGCACTCCCGACAATCACGCCATCGGCGATCTGCGCGACCTGTGTTGCCTGCTCAGGCGTTGATACACCGAAACCGACACTAATCGGCTTATCCGTATGTTTTCGCAGCTCTGCGATCATCGGTGCGACTTCGTCTGACAAAATCGCCCGCGCGCCCGTTACACCTGTTAACGAGACACAGTAAACAAATCCGGTGCTGACCGATGCGATTAACTGCATCCGTTCCGGCGGACTTGTCGGTGCGACAAGAAAAACGGTAGCGAGGTTATAGCGCGGTGCAACCTCAAGGAGTTGCTGTGCCTCTTCTGGCGGCAGATCCGGCACAATGACACCATCAACGCCTGCTTCTTGCGCTGCTTTGCAAAATGCTTCCTCCCCCATCCGAAATATTGGATTATAATAACTCATGAGAGCAATTGGGATCTCCGTCTTTTTACGGAGGGATTTCACCATCTCCAGAATCTGCTGGAGTGAGATGCCGTGTGTGAGTGCGCGTTCGCTTGCGCGTTGGATAGTGGGTCCGTCTGCAATCGGATCAGAGAAGGGGACACCGAGTTCAATGAGATCTGCGCCAGCTTCCTCCAGTGTGAGCAGGAGTTTGGCGGTAAGTTCGGGGGTCGGGTCTCCAGCACAGAGATATGGCATGAATGCGCTGGCACCTCGGTCCCGGAGTTCTTGAAATTTATGGTCAATTCGATTCATGGATATGATTGCGTTCCGGCTTTCTCTTAATAGGTTTTCTCAATTATATCTCACACGAATTGAATTGTCAAGAGGAATATGCCGAGTTACAGAACACTTAGCCTGTCGCTACAAGTGCTTCCTGCGCCTTGCGAGGCAGTTCAATAAAAATGAAATAAGATTCGGGATACAAGTAGTGCTTCATCCACTTTGAATTTTAGGGTACGTTAACCGTGGGGTCGAGGTTCCCTCGCCCGATACCAAGCAGATACCATCAATTTGAAACTGGATAAAGCACTAAGAGATCGTTCCTAAGTGGAATGTTGCGATTTAATGAATACCGGCAATATCGGTAACATCCATGAAATGAATAGGAGATTCTATTGATAGGGCAGGAGGTGGTGCCAGCGTGAAGAATAGGGTGGAAATTGCGATAATTAAAACCAGCCAACCAGATTTGGAAGTACAGTAACGGCAACTGTAAAAACTATCTTGCTTTGAAAGAGTGTTAGACGCGAGTACATCCATAATGTGTGTTTCATCAGATTTTAGTACCAACTGTGTGATAATGTGAGTTCAATAAAAGGCTTCTACTTGTACCGCAAACTGTTAGTTTGCGCGGAATACGCCACAAACTGTTAGTTTGTGCTACAATTTATGTCTTTGACGCGCGAAAACGTAACCTTTAGACTGGCGAAATGTTTAAGTCGAACTCACGTTGATACATCTCGGTAATCACTTCAAGGATGTCCAAGGCTTTAGCGAGATAACAGACTTTTGCTTGTTCTCTGATATCAGCGGGGATTCCGTGTAGTGCTTCAGCGATAGCACCCGCGATCGAACCGAGCGTGTCGGAATCACCACCCAGAGAGATGGCGTTACGCACAGCATCTTCATAATTTTCGGATTCCAAAGCACACGTGACTGCCTGTGGCACAGCACCTTGACACGTCATATCGAAAGCGTAATTGGGACGGATGTCGTCTACCGTCTGGGTCAAGTCGTAGCCGTATTCGGTAGCGATAACATCCCGGATCGTATCAACATTTTCACCTTGATAGGCGAGCCAGATAGCGTGTGTTGTTGCCCGCGCACCTTTTATCCCTTCTGGGTGATCATGGCTGATAACGGTGACTTTGTCGGCTGCGAGAAGTGCTGCATCAAGATCATCGCGGTTCAGGAAAGCTGCCGGTGAGACGCGCATTGCTGCGCCGTTACGGAAGGTGCAGTTAGGTGCTTCTTCCTCGGACTCGGCATAAATCCACGTTTTAAATATTTGGCTGAAACCGCAATTTGGATACCGCTTCCCCCATTTACGCATTGTCTCTTCGGGAGAGAGGTTATGCAATAGAGCATCAGCGACAGCTACCGTGCAAACCGAATCGTCTGTGAAACGGCAGCTCTCACCGAAGAACGGGAAATCCTTGGTTTTGATGCGGCGGTCTTTGGGTTCGTAGATCGAACCGACAATATCCCCGATAATCGCGCCCAGCATGTTGTCGTCCTTTAAAGCAATGTGGGGCTGAGGTACGGAGACCTCGCCCCACAGCATAAACACAAATAGAAATCCGTTCTATCGGAGTGTCCGTTGTGCTTTGATGCTTGCCCACGTAGTGGTAAACTTGTCTTGCGGTTCAACGCTTACGATGGGTGCTGCGTAAGCGGCAAAATCGGCTGCATCAAAAGGGGAACCATAGACGACGACTTCATCTATCATACCACCGAAGTAGTGAATATTGTTGCCTGCACCATCTTCGTCGTGGAAAACAGCGTTGGAATTGACGTATGCGATACCGATATCGTCGCCATGACCATACATCGCGCCACCATCTTCACTCGCGACCAGTTCACCATTAAGCCACATCTCGAATTTACCGGGTTCAACTACAACATCGGCATCGCGGATAACCAAGCCGACATGATACCACACACCAGACTCTACTGGGGCAGAGGGCCATGCACCAGCCCACTGGTATTCGGCACGGTTCCATGCGGCGACATAGACCTGTCCGTCAAAAACATTGAGGACCATACCGCGTGTCCGTCCACCTTCTTCAAAAATCGTTTGCTTTTGCTCGGTAATATCGACATCAGTGCAATTAAAGTAGCAAGCGATAGTGCGATCCGTGTAGAAATTGGGTTGTGCGAGCGTATTAATACCGACGGAATCAGGGAGTTTAACCCCATCATCCACACCGTCGAAAAGCAAAGCTGTGCCAACAATCCCGTCAACAACTTCCGGCTCTCCTACGATTGTTCCATCCAAACCTTTCCCGGATGTGTCGGCGGCATCGCCATTGTCAAAATTCCAAACGCCTTCAACAGTTGCTTCGTCTTTCGCTGCATAAGTCGTTAGGGCTACCAACATGATTAAAACGCTGAAGAGAAAAATAAAACGATATTTTGCCATTGTGGCATATCTCCTTGTAGGATGTTATTGTAAAACCTCAAGTATAATACTGAGGTTATTTTTCCGTACGTTGGGTTTTTAAGTGTGCCCAAGTCGTTGTGAATTTGCCTTGTGGCTCAACGCTTAAGGGCTGGGCAAGTTTGGCAAAATCGCCCTCGTCAAAAGCAGAACCGTAGACGATGACCTCGTCAATTAAACCAGCAAACCAGTCAATGTTAGTTCCACTACCGCCGTCATCATGATAGACAGCGTTCTGGTTGGTATATCCGATGCCGATATCGTCTCCATGTGCATGGAGCTGGCCGCCTTTTTCCTGTGCGATGCGTTTACCATCAAGCCACATCTCAAACTTTTTGTTCTCTACCTTACCGGCTGCGTCGCGAATGACCAAGCCAACGTGATACCAGCGCTTCGACTTAACATCTGCGGAGGGCCATTCACCATTCCAGTTGTACTCAGCGCGATTCCAGCCGCCGACGTAAACTTTACCATCAAATACATAAACGACTACACCGCGCGTCCGTCCCCCCTCTTCAAAAATCACCTGTTTCCGGTCATCAATCCCGACATCATCGCAGTAAAATAGTGCAGCGATCGTCCGATTGGTATAGGGGCCGGCTGAATTTATGTCCGCAGAATCCGGAATCTTTATACCATCATCTTCACCGTTGAACTCCAACGCCTTTCCAGCGATACCATTAACGGCTTTGGGATCTCCAACAATATTACCGTTGAGTCCCTTTTTTGAATTATCTTTAGCAGTCCCATCGTTAAACGTCCATATTGCAGCAACTGTCGCTTCATCCCGTTGGGCGTCCGCGGACCTGATCGATAACAACGCGCATAGCAACAGAAAGACGCAGCATGTGGAAATCATTCCTCGAATCACTTCTATATCTCCTTACGGATTACCTCCTTTTTATCGGTGTTAAAGTTAATCTTTTTGAGGTAGATGTATCCGCGTTCCAAAATTTTGATTTATGATATGCGTTCAATTATTGAAAATTATCAAAATCTTGTCAAGTCAAAAAATTTAAATAACATAATTCTACTTAACAATACCTTCGCCAATTATTTGAGTTTGAACTTGAGTTGAACGGATATGCCCTGAATAGAAGTATTGCTCCGAGACGCTCAGAATCGATCGTCAGATTGCCTTGAGGTCTAAGTGGCTAAC
>JAKZUG010000383.1:0-2830 GCA_047516705.1 Candidatus Poribacteria bacterium
GTCTGAAGCCTAAGCATGAAGCTTCAATCCAGTGTTCAAAATCGTAAGATGCATATATTACCATCTGCCGAGTCGGACCTATATGACTGCCACCGTGCCCACTCAGATAATAGCATCCGTTGAATTTCGTAATGCCGGACATCTCGCAGGAGGGCGGATTTGGATGCCGTTCGGCTTCGTGCCAGCGGAGTCCATCTTCACTGAACATGACTGCGAATTTTGGCGTATATTTCGATGTTTCGATGATGGCTTTGAACCGACGTGCAGGATCCGGGTCATCGGGCTCATAATGCACGACACACGCTTGAATGTGGTGTTGCCCGCCTTGGATATCCACGAGGTTGTTTCGGGTTGAACCGTTATATGCTACCAATCCGAGTTCCGGTTTCTCCCAGTTATAGCCATCACGGCTTTTTGCGAAGCACACCCGATGGTGCCAACTGTCATCATTTCCCTGTCCGAGATACCACATCCAGAGTTCACCACCAACACGATGGACAGATCCATAGTAGATAACGCGAGAACTGTCCGGTGCACCGGAAGGACCGGGATGTACGACAATTCGGGTCCGATCAACCCCGGCTCTGTAAGGCACGAGTTGTAACCGAACACCGTGTTGAAACGGGATACTGTAGTCGTCGAAAGGGAACAGCACGATTTGATCAGTGCTTACGTGTTCCGGGTTGTTTTTGATAATCATTTTGGTGGTTGTCAGTTATCGGTTTATAGTTGTCGGTTAAAGAGGTTTCCAATCCACATCAAGCCATTCTTCATAACTGAAAACTATTCCTTCAAGATTGCGGCGTATACGAGCGGTTTAACCTTCTCGCTCAATTCCGAAAACGGGATGTGTTGTGCAAGTGTGATCGCAACCAATTCGTCTCTCGGTGAAATCCAGAATTCGGTGCTTGCACCGCCGATCCAACCATATTCGCCAATTTCGGAAGCAGGCTCCCAGTCCGTCTGTTGTACGCGTACTGAGACACCAAGTCCGAAACCGAGTCCAGCATAACGCTTATCCGGTTTTTTGTCGAGCGGTATCAAATGCTCTGGTAGGTGGTTACGCGTCATCAATTCAACGGACTTCGTTTTTATCAACCGTTTTCCCGCAAATGTGCCTCTGCCTGACAGCATGAGACAAAACCGAGCAAAATCGGCGGCGGTAGAGACTAAACCGCCACCAGCAGATAGGAATTTCGGCTTCTTTCTAAAACTGGTTTCGGATACATTACCGGTTCCGCCCTCCGGTGCGTCAATAACCTGCAAGCCACCCTCCGGCGTTGGGCTGTACATTCCTGCGAGTCGATCAATTTTTTCCGCGGGGACATAGAATCCGGTATCCACCATGCCTAAAGGTTTGAAGATCCGCTCGGTTAAGAAAACATCGAAAGATTGACCGGAAGCTACCTCAATGAGTCTACCCAAAACGTCCGCGGCGATGCTGTAATGCCATTTTGTGCCCGGCTGATACAACAGCGGTATCTTACCGAGCCGCGCAACCATTTCTTGTAGGTCGCACTCATGCAAACGGTGTACACCTACCTCTCGGTAGCGTTTATCTACAGCGGTTTGCCCTGCCATGTATCGGGCAGCACCGGGCAGTCCAGCGGTATGTCGCATCAAATCTCGGATGGTCATATCCCGGTCTGCGTCAACCAGTGTGAGTGTCTTGGCATCTGCCTCCGCTGCGACTTTCAAGCCTCCCAGTTCCGGCAGGTATACTGAAACTGGCGCGTCAAGTTGTAGGTTCCCTTCTTCACAGAGCATCATCACTGCGGCGGTGGCGATCGGCTTGGTCATTGAGTAGATGCGGAAGATAGTGTCTCTTTGCATCGGCTTGTTCGCTTCAATGTCCATCATACCGTGTGCTTCAAGATATACTACTTTGCCTCGCCTCGCCACAACCGTGACCATGCCAGCAAGTTGCCCGTCGTTAATAAATCGCTGCGCGGTAGCAGAAATGCGCGCCAACCCTTTCGCTGAAAGTCCTACCTCGTGGGGTGCCGCGCTTAGATTAGAATTTAGTTCTGCGGTGTTCATTTTCATTCTTGGGTTTTGATGTCCCACAATAGCACCGTACCGTCCGAACTTCCGCTGGCGAGCGTTTGTCCATCAGGACTGAAACATACGCTCTCAACAGAGGACGTATGCCCTGTAAACGTCTTTTTGTGCTCGCTTGTGGCTATATCCCATAGACGAATCGTGTTATCGCTACTCCCACTCGCAAGTATTTGTCCATCAGGACTAAAGCATAGGGTATTGACATTATCTGGATGCCATTTGATTGTTTGTTTCAGTTGTCCAGTGCTTGTATCCCACAGATGGATTGTGCCATCCGCGTTCCCCGTTCCGCTTGCGAGTGTTTTCCCATCTGGGCTGAAAGCGACGCTCAAGATAGAATTTCTATGCCCAGTGACGATTTTTTTATTTTCTCCTGTGTCTGTGTTCCACAGATAGAGGAAACCGTGCCCATAACCTTTACCGCTTGCGAGTGTTTTCCCATCTGGGCTGAAGCATACGCTATAAACTTGACGGACATTCTCTGAGAATGCTTTTTTGAAGCGTCCAGTATTTACATCCCACAGAACGAGGGTACAGTCCTCCCAACCGCCGCCACTTACGAGTGTCTTTCCGTTTGGGCTAAAGGCGACGCTCAGGACAGCGTCGACGTGATCTCTAATCGTTTTCAGGTTCTGACCTGTATTGACATCCCATAGGCGTATAGTCTTGTCCGAACTTCCACTTGCGATTGTTGTGCCATCTGGACTGAAGCACACACTATTGACAGGTGCTGTATGTCCTATGAGTGTTTGTTTATGCTCCTCTGTGT
>JAKZUG010000384.1:0-3071 GCA_047516705.1 Candidatus Poribacteria bacterium
TCTTGGTACTGTCTGTTCTACCCAACCTACGAAGAAGGCTATCTCATTTGCAATTCAGGTAAAAACTGGATATAATATTTACTTAGAAACAGAGTCGAAGTTAGAAACCTCACAAGCGAAAGCATACAGATGAAAACTTTACCAGCGAAAACACATTCTTGAAAGACCCATGAAAACCGCAAAACTGATTACGATGGGATGTAAGGCGAACCAATACGATACGCAATCCATGCGTGAGACACTCCAGCATAACGGATATACTCTCGTTGACGAAGAGACATCCGGACAGCAGACAGCCCTCTATCTCATCAATACATGCACTGTAACAAACGCCGCAGACCAGAAGGCACGGCAAGCGATTCGGAGAGCGATTCGCCAGCATCCGAACGCAAAAGTGCTCGTTACAGGCTGCTATGCAGAAAGCGACCGCGAGGCGATCGAAAAAATACCCGGAGTGACATTCGTTTTCGGCAATCGGGAAAAGGCTGATTTTCAGAACTATCTGGACATACTACACACCGAAACGCCATCACCCACGGAAGAGATGTCTCCCACACCGAACTCACTTCTTACCATAGAACCGGTACAACACGATGCTATCCGAGAACATGCACGTTTTAGCAAAGGGGTTAGCGATGCTGGCAAACGCACACGCGCACTCATCAAGGTACAAGACGGCTGCAGTGCGTTCTGCACCTACTGTATCATCCCCTACGTACGCGGTCGGATGACAAGCCGCCCACTCGACGACATCGCCGAGGAAGCACATCGTATCGCTGACAGTGGTATCAAAGAGGTCGTCATCACCGGTGTACATCTGGGTGCTTACGGTATGGATACCGGCAGAGACAAGGACATCGCCGACATTTTAGAGCATATTCATGACATTGAAGGCATTGAACGGATCCGCTTCAGCTCAATCGAACCGATGTATTTCCCAGACACCCTCGGCGAACGTATGGCGGCACTCCCGAAATGCATGCCTCATTTCCATCTACCACTGCAAGCTGGTTCAGACGCGGTATTGCGACAGATGCGTCGGCGTTATACCACGACACAGTTTGCGCATCTCGTTGGGAACTTACGACGTGCCTTCGGCGACGATGTCGGGATTACTACCGACATTATGGTAGGATTCCCCGGTGAGACGGATGCACATTTCGATGAATCCTGCCGATTTGTTGAAGAGATCGGTTTCAGCCAACTGCATGTATTCCGTTACTCTCCCCGTAAAGGGACACCCGCTGCGGACTACTCGGATCAGGTGTCACCGCACATCTCCGCTGCACGGAGCCAAGCGATGATTGCGCTCGGCGAACGCCTCAATACTGCGTTTCGAGAACGGATGCTTGGAAAACAGAAAGAGGTCCTCATCGAAGCGAGCCGAGAAGGCGAAAACAACTATCTCGCCGGTTTTACGGACAATTACCTCCGCGTCCTCGTCAATGCCCCAGAGAGCGCAATCAATCAGATCCAGCGCGTCACCCTGAGTTCGTTAGAAGGGGACTGCATCGCTGCCGCTTAACCCTCAGATTCCTCCGCTTTCGCTTTCAAATCATAGAGGATATTCACCGCATCTAACGGTGTTACCTGCGTGAGTTCTAAACGTCGGATCTCTTCGACGAGCGGATGCGTTTTCGGTGTAAAGAGTGCCATCTGCAGCGAATCACTCTGCATCGTTTTTTGGGAGACGCGGCGGCGAGGTTTCGGCATTGTTGGGTGTGCTTTCGGCGGTTGTCCTGTTGCCCCGTCTGCTTCAACACTGAGATTGTGTTGTTCAAGCACTTCAAGTATCTGCTGTGCGCGTGTGATCACGACTTGAGGTAACCCCGCGAGCCGTGCGACGTGGATCCCGTAACTCTGGTCGGCACCACCGGGAACAACTTTTCGGAGAAACGTTACTGTTTGCCCATCTTCATGAACAGCGACGTTGTAGTTCTTCGCACGTTTGTATTTGCTGGCGAGTTCCACTAACTCGTGATAGTGTGTAGCGAAAAGCGTTTTCGCACCCATCCGTTTCTCATCAAGAAGATACTCCGAGACCGCCCACGCGATGCTGAGTCCATCAAATGTGCTAGTACCGCGCCCGACTTCATCAAAGATGACGAGACTGTTGCGGGTGGCATTGTTGAGGATATTTGCCGTTTCGTTCATCTCAACGAGAAAAGTACTCTGTCCCATCACAAGGTTGTCGGACGCACCGACACGTGTGAAAATCCGATCGACCAAGCCGATTTTCGCGGCAGAGGCAGGCACAAAACACCCGACTTGTGCCATCAAAACGATGAGTGCCGTTTGACGCAGATAGGTACTCTTGCCGCTCATATTTGGCCCCGTGATGATATGTAATTGCTCGTCATCACAATTGAGTAACGTGTCGTTGGGAACAAAACCCTCTTGTGTAAATAGCTGCTCAACGACCGGATGCCTGCCGTCGCGTATAACAATCTCGTCTACAGATGCAACAGTCGGTTTCACATAGTTGTATTTCGATGCGATATATGCGAAATTGGCGAGAACATCAATCATTGCGATCGCAGCTCCGATTTTCTGGACGGTTTCCGTATATTTGGATACCTCATCCCGGATCTGACAAAAGAGTTCGTATTCCAAAGTCTGGATTCGATCCTCAGCGTTGAGGACCTTCGCTTCCTGCTCCTTGAGTTCAGGCGTGATGAACCGCTCAGAGTTCCGAAGTGTCTGCTTGCGGATATAGTGCTCAGGCACCATATCCAGATTCGGCTTCGTCACGTCAATATAATAACCGAAGACCTGATTGAATCCGATCTTCAAGGACTGGATACCGCTCCGTTTGCGTTCCTCTGCTTCCATAGCCGCGATCCATTCCTTTCCCTGCCCTACAATCTGTCGAAGCTCATCGAGTTCCTCGTTATATCCGTCGCATATTACCCCACCTTCACGAATCGTTGCGGGTGGGTTCGGATGGATACCGCGTTCAATTAACTCGACTAACTCTGGAAGTGGGTCCAAAGTGTCATTGAGAGAGACCAACAGTGTGCTACCGCAGTTTTGGAGTTGTGCTTTGACATCCGGAATAAGGCACAGTGAGT
>JAKZUG010000385.1:0-14602 GCA_047516705.1 Candidatus Poribacteria bacterium
GATGTCGCAACTGATACGCCACCGATCCGAAAGGTTCTTGGTGGAGGTGTGCATCGTGTGCATCGTGAAGATGATGATGTCACCCATCTGGAAATCCGCGGTCTGCCACTCGCCGCCATATTTTTCACTGATTTCCATCGGATCGTGTCCGAAATGTCCCGGGGTGCCGTCTTTATCCACATCTGTTCTGCCGTAGGTATCCCGAATCGGCGCGAAACTCGGTAGGTTGTGCGAGCCTACAAGTACTGTCAATGTTCCCATCGTTGCAGGCACATCACCGAACGGGACCCAGCAGGTGTGCAACTGCTTTGAACCTCTACCCATATAGACGAAGTCGAAGTGTGGTCCCGACCAACCGTCAGGGCGGACGAACCGGAGCCACTTGTAATCAAATGTGCGGGTGTCGCCACCAAAGAAGTTGCGGAAGAACTTGAAGAGTTCATCGCCTTCCAAAACGGATTGGACATCTGGATGGTGTGTAACAGCGGGCGTGCCCATCGTTCGTCCGGGACTCCCGTCACCAGCGACCGCCTCCATTATGTCGGTGTCGGGTTTGAAAACGTCGTCTTTTCCATTTCCATTGGCGTATTCCAAGATAGCCCGGCGCCCCGCGGTAAGCTTCTCCTTGTCTATTAAGCCACGAACGAGTAGGTACCCGTCCTCTTCTATCTGTTTGTGCAAGCCTTCTGCTGAGTCAAGCACGGCGTTACAGTCCCGAAGCACACCGAGGTGTGGACCTGGAAAGGTCAGTTCATGATCTCCTATAAAAACGGTTTTCGCCATTATTTTTCTCCAAATTGTGCCATTAAAGCAGAATTTATTTTGCTTTACGTTTAGGAACAGTTCGATCCGTTGCGCCCCAAGTTGAAAAAGTGCATTGTTTGTGGTGTCGCGTATCGCGTAGATCTTGTGATATTTAATGCCACAGTTGATCGGGCTTAAGTGTTATCTTTCCATGTGAAATTGTCCAAATGATAGTCGTAACATTCTAACAAAAGCGAGCAATTAGTGCAAGGATATATAACCTATAGTGACAGAGCCATTCAATTCTCCCTTAATCTTGATCTTTCGCTGGCAGGTTCTTTGCTATAGGGGCGACCTCCGGTCACTATTCCGGGAAACCTCGCTGGCAACGGTGGAATCCCACCCTTACTCGGCGCGGGAAAGGGCACAAACCTCGTCTATTGATAACCGACTGCTGACAGCTGATTACTGACAACTGAATGCCTCTGGCGAGCATTGCAAAAAGCGTTGACTTTCCAGAAAAAATAAGGTAAACTTTATAGAAACAGATCAGCCTCATAAAGGGAGAGACTTGACATGAAGCGTTATAACCCCTGTCAAAAATACATTATGTTTGCGTGCAGTTGCCTCCTCATTTTTGTTTTAACGAGTCAGCATGCGGATGCGGCGCGCCGGTCTCGCGTATTATCAATTGCACTCTTCGCCTCTGGTATGAGTTTCCAGCTCGGTGGCACCCTTCTCAAAGCCTCCGCCCAAGAACACTATGACACTTATCTCAACGCCGCAATCCAAGCAGACATCCAGACACACAAAGATACTTTCCTCGTTAGACGAAATGCCGGTACCATCATGTCGGGAGTCGGTCTCGGATGTGTTGGACTCGCCGTACTTTTCTCGATCTATAGTCAACTTGACGCACTGTCGGAGCCGTCTGAACTTGCGGAAGGCGATGCCTCTTCCGGGTACCGCTCGCAAGCCCTTAGAACAAATCTACGAACTCGGAAAATTGATTTCACAAATTACCGTTTTGGAAACACAAGTCTACTACTTCCACGTGCTTCGTTCCAATTACTGCCGCACTATGATTTCCAAAACCAACGGGCAAGTCTGAGACTTCTACACTATTTTTAACTATTAGTTTCTGTCCGATTTATCCTACGTCAAAATCGGGTTTTCGGTTGATTTGAAAAACGTTGGTTATAATTGCATTGTTTTTAAGGAGCAAAAAATTATGCGTCTATTCCACACCTTATTCAACCCTAAGGTTGGTGTGCTAAGTTTTCTTATATGCTTTGCTTTAGTTCTCCTGTATGCCTGCACAAATAGCGAGGATTTCGCGAATCCGCTTGACCCGGAAAACCTGCGCACCTCTGGTGCACCGGATGGGCTCACACTCTACGCCGGTGATAAACAGGTGCGGGTCACGTGGAACGATATTGGACAAGAAGGCATCAAGGCTTACCGGATCTATAGACGCTCTACAGGTGGAACGGATACGGAGTTTGAGTTAGTCGGCTCCATTGACGCACCCGCAAACGAATTTATTGACACCCAAAATCTCGAAAACGACCGGCTCAATACCTCTGGACAGCTTCTTGCTTATGAATATCGCATTACCTATATTGATGTCAACGGTGTTGAAACACCCGACCCGATGGATTCGCCAATTGAGAATGAAGAACCGCGTCGTATTTGGAAAACAGCGTTAGCTACACCGAGTGTCCCGCCGCCGGTACCTGTTGTAACGCTCGGTGATCCAACCGACCTCACCGTTAAGCTCTTTTGGGAAGGTTATGAATTATCTGAAGATTTTTCTCTTTTCCGCATCTATGCTGCGCTTGACAATGAAGACGGGAAACCGCTACGCTTTAAAGTAATTGCTGAACCGAAACGAGACCAGCTCTACTATTTTGACCACGATTTTGAGGTAGATGGTACTCGGAAAGTCTATCGCATCGCTGCTGTAGATGTATTTGGTGCCGAAGCATTTGCTACAATCAACGCAGCGACACCAAATGTTCCACCTGCTCCACCGAAAAACGTTCGGGTCCGCTACCTACCGCGCTCCTTGTTTAACACCAAATACGATGCAGTCATCTCATGGACACCGAACACCGAACTTGATCTTGCTGGGTACCAACTCTATACCAGAGACGCAGCCGGAAATTTACTCCTGCGTCCCGCCCCCGGAAAAAAGGACCGCAATTGGACAATCCCCGGCGAAGATCCGATTCTTATCGGACAAGATTTGCTATTCAAGCGGTACTACATAACTGCCTTTGACAATACACCCGGACCTGATGGACAGCGAGACGAAAGTGAACTCGTAGAGGCGCGATAGCAGTAATTATATAGCCTAACAATGCACTGTAATAACGGTACAATTCTAAAGGATAAATCTATGCACGCTAACTTTTCTGGCGCAAATTTTTGGCGGACAAGTTACGCCGAAAAAAAGAGACCGCACAACACACACGCTTTCATATATATGATCTGTGGACTACTTCTGATAGGCGTAGCATCGCCGCTCTCGGCGCAATTGCCAGCCATTCCACATCTCAGCACTATTCAGACTGCTGAACCGATGGGTAAGGGTGGTTCCAGCACCTCGTTTGGGCTTCTTCAATACTCGAAGGTTGATCTGCTACCGGACCAACGGCAAAAAGTAGATATCGGTGGGTTTGAGGAACTGCATCGCGTATCACTCCAAATCGAAACTTTTCTCGTGCCGGTCAGATTCAATTACGGCTTGAGCGACGAACTTGACCTTGTGCTGGGAGGTACGTTTTCAACGGGTGGCGTACGGAAAGTCGTTCACGATTTCTATAATGTTGCTGAAGAGACCAATATTGATCCAGCCACTGACCGCCGCGTCTACGATCAACCTCTGTTTGACGGTGTCATCGGACTCAAGTATAATATCAAACCCGATCGGAATGATAACTTCCCAAGCATCTCTGTGGGTGGTGACGCGCAGTTCGGTTTCACCGCCGATGATCGGCTCAACTCGGACAACGAATTTCTTGATTATAGTCCTACCGATGGGTTTCCGTTTTTCGGAATCAACACCTATATGGTAGGCACCCAAAGATTCGGTAGCCTCTTTAAACTCCATGCCGGTGTTGGGGTCTTTTTAACGTCGAAGTTACTGAAAACGACTGATTTTTTTACGCTCAATTGGCAGGTAGGTGGTGAAGTTGCCATTGCAGATAACATGTGGCTAGTGGCTGATTTCTCGCGTGAACTTCCGTATGCAGGCATAAACGTAACAAACTTCATTGGATTTGCTTTCCGTTATGAACTCTCGAATACACTCGCGTTCCAACTCGGATTTAACAGTCAACCCGGATTCCAGTTTAACTTGGTCTTCGGTGGTGAGAAGGCTCAGGCACTTGATGGTGAGAATTTGCTATTTTAGCGTGAGAAATTGGAGAAACTACCGATGAGAGCCGTTGTTCAGCGTGTTAAATCTGCCAGTGTTACAGTGGATGGTGAACTCGTCTCCGAGATTGGGGCAGGCGTGCTTGTCTTTCTCGGCGTTGCCCATGATGATACTGCAACGGAACTGGAATATATCGCCAACAAAGTCGCCAACTTGCGTATCTTCGAGGATGAAGACAGCAAAATGAATCGTTCACTTCTCGAAACAGGTGGTGCTGCCCTCGTTGTCTCGCAATTCACACTCTACGGCGATTGCCGTAAAGGGCGACGACCGAGTTTTATTAATGCCGCTCGTCCCGAAGTCGCAAACACACTTTATGAGCAGTTCATCACCCTCCTAAAACAGCAGAATATCCCGACGCAAGGCGGCACGTTTCAGGCGATGATGGATGTGCAACTCATTAACGACGGTCCCGTCACCATTTTACTGGATAGCGACAAACAATTTTGAACCCGCGAAGGAGAAAATTATGGCTCGGAAGATGCGTCTCGGCTTAGGTCAATTCAGTGAACTCAGTGAAGAACGATTAAAGTTTATCAAACAACTCGGGGTCGAAGATGTCTTGCTCAACACGCCACAACTCCCCGGCACAGAGCGGTGGGAATTTGAGGATATCTTGCAACTTCGGACAGAAGTAGAAGCGGTTGGTCTGCGGTTAGCGGCACTTGAGAACGTGCCTATCTCGTTCTACGATAAAGCGATGCTTGCTTTGCCCGGTCGTGATGAACAGATTGAGAATATGGCAACGACGATTCGCAACATCGGCAAGGCTGGCGTTGAGATCTTCGGGTACCACTGGATGCCCAGCGGGGTCTGGCGAACTTCTCGAACCACACCCGGTAGGGGTGGTGCCGAAGTTACCAGTTTTGATATGGAGGCGGTCAAAGACGCACCCCTATCGCACGGACGTGTTTTCACTGAAGCCGAAATGTGGGAGAACTACGAATACTACATGAACGCAATCCTGCCTGTAGCAGAAGAGGCAGGCGTTAAACTTGCACTTCATCCGGATGATCCTCCTGTCGAATCCCTCGCAGGGGTGCCACGCCTGTTTCGCAACTTTGAAGGCTTTAAGCGCGGGATGGAAATTGCCGACAGTCTGATACACGGACTTGATTTCTGTGTCGGTTCCTGGTCCGAGATGGGACCGGGTGTCACAGATGCGATTCGCTATTTCGGGGAACGCGACAAGATTTTCTACGTTCATTTCCGAGATGTACAGGGGCATGTCCCAAAATTTGCCGAATCCTTTGTTAACAACGGCAATTGCGATATGTTTGAGGTGATGCGCACACTAAAGGAAGTCGGCTTTACAGGCTTCATGATTACCGACCATGTGCCTCATATTGTCGATGATACAGGCTGGGGACACCGCGGACGCGCGTACGCCATCGGATACATGACCGCATTCCTTGAAATCTTAGCGGCAACTTAGAGGCTTAATTGATAGTTTTAAAACATGTTAGAAAAAATGATAATTGACGCAGTAGAGAAATTGGGACTTGCCTCTCAGAGCATGCCAAAAGTCTGGGATGGCAGAGAATCTATCCTTGCCATGAAGGATGCTGGCTTCAGATATTGGAGGCAAATAGAATGGCTGGATTTTTATTTCAAGTTTCTGTATCAAAAACATTTTGGTAGCATAATTGACATGCCTGGCAAGATGTACAAGGATACACGGTTTGACGCGTTTCGTGAAATCTCATGGGACTTTAAGGTGCAAGCAGCGAATACAACAAGTTACAACATCATTGCAAATGACGCAGAAGCCATAGCAGACGCGATAAATAATCACGGTTACTACGGAATAATTCTCGCCATAGGTAACGTTGAGTATGATGAAGTTAAAACTTTTAAAAAATGGCATGATACACTACGAAAAGATATCTGCCAATATGAGACCAACAGAATTAACGGAGGAGTAATGTCCCGGACGCGCAAGACAGCGTTTGTTTTAGAGGAAATCCACTTTATCTGTTTTGATAGTGAAACATTACACCGGTGTTGCGGTTTGCTCCAAGACTCTTTTGGACGGACAGGTAGTAATAGACTAAAGCGAAGAGAAATCATAGTGGATATTCGTAAAATTCCGGATACTTCCCTTATTGCCAAAGAGATTTTCTACGGAAAAGTTGGTTATGATAACAAGTTTCGGGACGAAACAGACCGTGAACTATCGGTGAATACCTCTTGAGAAAATTCTGAGGTTGTGATAGGGTTGTGATATTCTCAATTATTGGTTAAAAAAACTTTTGAGACAAACGAACAAGGAATGTTCCAATCCATTGGTGGTCTCCAAAAATTAAGGTGAAGTATGGAAAATCGCACAGATATTAAACGTGCGCCCTTAGATAAATTTTATCTTGATGCCAAGAATCCGAGGCTAGGTCGCCGCCAGGCGAATGCAGATCTTTCTCAGGAAGAAATCCTTGATTTGATGCGTAATTGGGTTCTTGATGAACTCGCTGGATCCTATCTGGAAAACGGTTTTTGGCAACATGAAGCATTGCTGGTTGTAAAAGAGGAATTATGTGGAAAGGAACAGCTTGTTGTCGTTGAAGGGAATCGGAGGCTTGCCGCTTTAATCTATCTTCGTCGAGCTATTAACGGAAATCCAATTTCAAAAAAATGGAGTTTGCTCGTTGAAAACAGAGAAGTTCCTGGAGAACTCTTCGACAGAATCCCCTACATACAGGTTGAAACTCGCGAAGCGATTGAGTCATTTCGGGGGTTTCGTCATACCAGCGGGATTAAACAGTGGTATCCTCTAGAAAAAACGCGATACATTGGCAGATTGATCGATGAACAGAGTATGACTTATAAAGAAGTGGCTCTGAAAATCGGGTATTACACCTCTACGGTTCGACATCACTATATTTCATATCGGCTTGTTTTACAGATAGAAGACAGTCTAGAGGGTTTTTCCTTTGAAGATGCTGACAGTCAATTCAGCGTGCTGTATCATTCGCTTCGTAAGTCGACAGTGCAGGAGTATCTTAACATTGATTTCTTTGCAGATCCACACGAGGCCCAAACACCAGTCCCCAAAAAGAGGTTGGATGCGCTGGCACACTTTGCGCGATGGTTATTTGGCACCCAGCAACAGCCCCCCGTTTTCAGCGAACCATGGCGAGTTGATGATTACGATAGAATTCTCGAAAGTCCGGAAGCTGTCCGATATTTGGAAAATAGCAAAAAGCCTAACTTTGATTATGCTTTGCAGCTGGCAGTTGATAGTGAGTCAGAGTGTATTCAACTTCTCAGCGAAGCAGCAGCCAATCTAAAACTCGTTATGACCCGTATCCATCGCCATAAGAACTCTCCGGAGATCCAACGCGCTGTTGAAAATTTAGTGATTGATTACAAAGAGTTACTTGACCAGGCACTGGATTCCAAAACAAATTCTTGAGTGATGACTGAGGCCTACGCACTGCCTCTCTGAATCCTCTTAAGTTGCCTCTCACTTGTAGTAGAATCTGAAAATAGGTGAACAGGTTCGCTGGGGATGGTGCTGCTAGTTCCCACCAATCCCCTGCCCTCGTTATCAGGTGGTATACGCGGGGTCCCGCAAGAATTGGTGTGTAAACATAATTATCGACTTTGTCATAATAAGGTCCCCATAAAGATGCTAAGGTATCAGCTATTTCCCAGATCCCAGGGCATAACCGATCAAATTCAGCATGTCATTGAATGCTTTGAACGGACATACGAGCAGATAAAGTCTCCTGAAAACGCACTGAAAAGTGACGAAGTTTTAGACATATTGAGACCTCATCTTGAGCAGATTGGATTCACGATAGAAGCTGGAAAAGCAAAGGGACAAAAAATTCCTGTGCCTGTTCTCTTCGGTTTGAATAATACCGTTGACCAGTCTTTCAACGCCGATGGTATAAGCAATGACGGGAAAATAGTACTTGAAGTCGAAGCGGGCAGAGCAACTGCTAATTTTGCATTTCTTAAAGACATTTTTCAGGCATCAATGATGCATGGTGTTGAGTTCCTAATCTTGGCTGTTAGAAATGATTATAGGGGTGGCGACGATTTCCAGAAAGTTTACACCTTTTTGGAAACGTTATACATCAGTAGTCGATTGGTGTTGCCATTGAAAGGTATTATCCTGATTGGATATTGAAAATAGGATGCGATATTAAACTTCACTTTTTCAACCCTGTCTTCACCTTTGTAATCTATCTTGCAAAGTCAAACCACCCAATCTGATGCAGTTTTTGCCACAATCAATTAAATAAATAATTTACACACGACGAGGTGCCTCCATGTTCAACAGACCCCCAACCATCGTTGAATACCTACTCAGAAAACTGGAAAGTTACGATATTGAACACATCTTCGGCATCCCCGGCGATTATGTATTGCGGTTCTATAATCTCATTGAGCAGAGCCCAATTCAGCATATCGGCATGACCCGCGAAGATGCTGCAGGGTACGCTGCAGATGCCTATGCACGCACAAAAGGGATGGGTGCTATCTGTGTTACCTATTGCGTCGGTGGGTTGTCGGTGGTGAATGCTGTCGCAGGTGCTTACGCCGAGAAATCACCCGTTGTCGTCATCAGCGGTGCACCGGGAATCAGAGAACGCGGAAAAGATGCACTCCTACACCATAAAGTCAGGGATTTCCATACACAACAACATATCTATGACGAAATAACCGTTGCGACTGCGCTGCTTGATGAACCCTTTACTGCCTTCAATGAAATCGACCGGGTGCTTGATGCTGTGTATTGCTATAAACGCCCTGGTTACTTGGAACTCCCACGCGATATGGTGGATGTCCGCGGCACGCTCCACCAACGTCCCTCGACCGGCGGACACCTCAGTGACCCAGACACATTAGATGCCGCTGTTGAGGAGGCAGTCGCTTTTATTAATCAGAGTAAGAAACCGGTGATTCTCGCGGGCGTAGAGTTACATAGATTCGGCTATCAAAACAAATTGATCCGCCTTGTAGAAGAAAAACGCATTCCGGTCGTAGCGACGCTCCTCGGAAAATCGGTGATCTCGGAGTCGCATCCGCTCTACTTAGGTATTTATGAAGGCGCGATGGGACGCGAAGAAGTCAGACAATTTGTTGAAGATTCGGATTGTGTTATCATCCTCGGTGCTTTCATGACAGACGTGAATCTTGGAATTTACACCGCAAACCTCGACCGCGGTCGCTCTATATATGCCACGTCCGAAAAAATCGCTGTCCGCTATCATAACTATGAAGAGGTGATGTTTAATGATTTCATTGACGGCATCAATTCGGCAAAGCTCCGTAGACGGCGGAAACCGAATTTGGAGTGGGCACTCCCAGATCCAAAACCCTTCGTTGTTAAGCCTAATGCACCTTTAACGGTGCGTCGATTGTTCCAACACCTCAACGAATTTATTAGCGATGAGATGACTGTTATCGCTGATGTCGGGGATAGCCTCTTCGGTGCTGTGGAATTACGAATGTCGCAACACACCAATTTTATCAGTCCCGCCTACTATACTTCAATGGGGTTCGCGGTGCCGGCATCCATTGGCGCGCAGCTCAGCATGCCGAACACGCGTCCGCTCGTTATCGTTGGGGATGGTGCTTTCCAGATGACAGGTACCGAACTCTCAACAACCGTCCGCTACGGACTCAATCCGATTATCCTTCTTTTAAACAACCACGGTTATGGAACTGAACGGCACCTCCTTGAAGGGACATTTAACGATATAGGCTGTTGGAACTATAGCAGCATACCAGCACTCTTTAGCACAGGACGGGGGTTCCATGTCCGAACGGAAGGTGAGTTTGACGAAGCCATGAAAGCCGCGCTTGCCGAGACGCAACACTTTACGCTGATTGAAGCGGAACTTGAAAAGTTGGATACATCGCCTGCGCTTGCTCGGTTAGCGGAACGGATGTCCGGAACAGTTTGAAGAGGTACAAACTGCTGCGTTCTCTACAGCGCAGCAATTTTCTCACGCAAGAAGTTCGTACAAAAAGGCACTTGCGCTTCCGAGAGTCCGTGTAACGCGACCGCGCCATCATAGCCGTTTTCTTTCAGCAAGCCGAGGTATTGGTCGTAATCCAGCAACCCTGTCCCTGCGGCGAGGTGTCCCGCCTGGCCGTCCTTGTCCAAATCTTTGGCGTGTGCCAGCGCAATGTCTTCACCGAGCAATGCGAACGCCTCATCAAGGATCTCACGCATCTTTGGCAGCTCACCTTTGTGGAAGATATTCGCTCCGTCTATACAAACCTTCAAGTAAGGTGATTGCATCTCGTCAAGCAGGCGACGCGCTTTCTGCGCAGAATCAATCACGTTCGCCACTTCAGGTTCAAGAGCGAGCGTCACCTTGTATTCCTCAGCCACTTCTAACGCCTGTTTCATGGATTCAACGAGATCGCGCCACGCTTCTGCAGTATTGTTATCAGGATGCGCACGCCACATACTGTCTGGATCGCGAGAGCCGGTGCAGAGCGTAATGACCGATGTGCCGAGCGGCGCGCAGGTCTCTGCGACAGAACGTAACATCCGCAGCCCGGCGTGGCGTTTCTCAACATCGGGATCAATCATGTTGTAGGTGCCTGAAAGTGCGGAGATCGTCATCTGCCGATCATCCATTTCCTTGCGAATTTCCGCGAGCGATGGTGCCGATGCAGACACATGGTATTGTAAATGATGGACACCGTGTTCCACAACGGCATCAAGACTTTCGGTTAGCGTATCTCGGCGGATTGTTCCTTCCATGAGTCCAACGTGCATAAATCTCTCCTGTTGAATGATGGCTTACCGTAATTTGGCATGAAAATAGGAATGTCACAGAAAACACGATGATTATACACCACAAAAGATGAGATAGCAAGCAAAATGAGTTATCATGGAGACGAGGACTCCTGGAGTACTCCGTAATTTTGGAATCTTGACATTATTTCTACATTCATGATACTATATTTTTCATTCGACAGCGCGGAGGTATCGTTTACAATGAACCCGGAATTGATTACTACTAAAATATGCAATGCCATTGATCTGATGATCGAAAGCAGTAAGCCATACAAAGGGTTGTTCCCATCTATTCTACATCCGCAGACGGGTGAGATGCTAACCGAGAAACCGCCCAAGATTCCGGGTCAACGAAACGGTGACCGGGCGCATCTTGGTACGAACTTGATTCACGATGAACCGTTGCTAGGGACGATGAACGCGCTCGCTGAAACTGAATCGAAACCGGAATACGTTGAAGCAGTGGATCGATACTTGGCACACTTTGCCCAGAATTGCACGCGGACAGCAACTGGGTTGTTTCCTTGGGGTGAGCATTCGTTTTGGCAGCTTATTGAAGAACGGGTCGGATGTTCGCGGAATCCAGCGGGTGGTGCCGCAATTCACGATCATCTGCGTCAGGTTCCGCTGTGGCTCTGGCAAAAACTGAATACGTTTAACCCCGTCTGCGTGCAAAGTTTCGCCGACGGGTTGGATTATCACTGGACAGAAGGTGACGGATTTGAATACATCCGCCATGCGAACATTGATACAAAGGCACACCTTGTTCGCAGTGCCCGCGCGTGTGATTTTCCACGGCATTCAGGTTTTTATATCTTCGATTTGGCGTTCGCGTATACGCAAGACCAACGTCCTGAAATTCATCAACAGATCCAGAATTATACCAATTACTGGTGGGAAAAACGGGACGCACGTGGACTTTTGCGTATCGAAAGTCGTTCACCGAAGGAGGCAGAACGGTTTTTTGAGATGAACGCCCCCACGCAGACGTTCTCATTGGGGATCAGTTTGCTTGAATCTGCAACGTTGATAGAATCGCTCCTACCTGAATTAGCAGACCAGATGCGGCAATACGCCTTCGTTTACATTGACGGATTTCTTTCTGCACCGCACAATCTCGAAACACGTGAATTTATCGGTCTATGTGAGTGTGAGACGAATCGGGTTGTTGAACGTATGTCCGTTTGGGGAAGTGTCTACGGTGCCGGGACTGCGTGCGGGACTGGGGTACTTTGCCTCGGTGGATGGCGGTTGACACGGAATGAGAGGTTGATGGAGCTGGCACGCGCGATTGGCGATACCTATCTTGATGAGGAATTTCCGGTCAACCGTGTTCACACAGAGGGTTTTAAGATTCCAGCGTCAGATGCTGGGTTAGTACTTGAACTCTTTGCTGATCTCTATAACATCACCGGTGAGTCGGTATGGTTGGATGGTGGAATTGAACTTGCGGAGACAGTGTTGGAAGTCTATTTTCCAGAGACACTTCCCTACGGTGCCTCGGGGATAGATTGGTATGAATCACAGACCGGAGCGGCTTATTTAATTCACGGTTTGGCACGAGTGGCATTGCTATCACTTCACCGAACATGTCCACTCGCACCCAATTACACGGCACGATAAGTGCACTGAAGCGATGAGGCAGCGGTTGTTCTGTTTCATCTTTACGGGTTAACAAATTTGATCGGCGGAGGTCTCTGTGCCTCAGTCAAAAGGGATGAAAGGAAAATTATGTCAAGAGTACCGATTGGTTTAGAACTATTTTCTGTCCGAAATGAGTTGGCAGAGGATGCCCGCGGCACGATAAAAGCGGTCGCAGAGATGGGATACGAGGGCGTTGAATTCGCGGGGGGGGCCCAACATTCCGCGCAAGAGTTGAAAGGCTATCTTGACGAGTTCGGCTTGGTCTGCTGTGGTTGGCACACGCCGTTCAACCTCGTGCAAGAAGACACACTCGCCGAAACCATTGAATTCAACAAGGTTTTGGAAAACCGTTATGTCATCGTCCCCGGTATACCGGGTGAACTGCGCCAATCGCGGGCAGATTGGTTGAAGTTGGCAGATTTCTTCAATGGGGTCGCTGATAAACTCGCCGCGCACGATATGGTGACGGGGTATCATAACCACCACATTGAATTTACACCGCTTGACGGTGAACAACCGTGGGACACCTTCTTTGGTAACACGAATGATGGAGTCGTAATGCAGCTGGATATGGGCAACGCGCTCAATGGTGGGGCAGATCTCGTCGGCATTCTGGAGAGATATCCGGGCCGCGCTGGCACAGTGCATCTCAAACCTTTCACCATATTGGAGGGTGATGCGGAGGCGCACGCGGGTTTCCGTCCTATTATCGGCGAAGACAGCGTACAGTGGGACGAAATCTTCCGAGTTTGCGAAACAACTGGTGGCACAGAATGGTATATCGTTGAGTATGAAAGCGATGCCTACCCGCCGCTTGAGGCTGTTGAACGCTGTCTGAGCGCGCTGAAGGCAATGGGTAAGTAATTCGGTTTACCTTTGGAGCAAATTCATGAGAACGTATTGTGCAAGTACTCTTCCATTTTCCCCTTTTCCTTTGACTGAGTTTGTGGGTGAGTTATCTGAAGGCGGTGTGTCTGCCATTGAGCTCGCTCAAACCCATTTTTCGGATGTGGCAGCCGAAACGATCGCTGAACTTCAAGAAGAAACAGGGATCCGTTTCAAATCTTTACTAAGCACGGTACGAGTTGACGCGCCAGATGGACTTGAAGCGTTAATCTCAATTCTCGATACTGCGCAGAGGCTTTCCGTTCCAATAGTCAGCATCGCGAGTGGTGGCAATGAAACCGCCACTGCTCGCGAGATTGACACGATTATTGATCATCTTAAGACGGTCACTGTGGAAGCAGAGGCTCGGAATCTAACCCTTGTGCTCTATGTGCATGAAGGGAGTCTGGCTTACAACCTTGAGCGCACGCAGCAGATTCTCAATGCGATCCCCTCTGAAAACTTCGGCTTTTACTACAGTCCGTATCATTTTCATCGCGCCGGAGACGACCCCGTTGTTGCCTTACGTACGTTGTCAGAACGGTTGTTCAATGTCTATTTCAACTGTGGTGTCGATTCGGGGACAGGCAGCGAGCCGTTCTGGGCACCGGAGATGGATTTTCCTGCCATCTGTAAAGAGATAGACCGTGTCGGTTACACTGAGGAGATCATGCTTATCTATTTAGGGTTGAAGGCGGAAACCCCACAACCGATTGTTAAGGGTGTCTTGAGTGCTCGCGCGAAGTTAGAAACCTATTTCTAATCGAGAATGCCTCAAAAATCTCAATATTCCTAATAGTACGTGAGTTCGATAATAAAAAGGCAGCGTATACGTAGGTTGGGTAGAGCGGTAATGACCAAGTCCCCTACAACTTATATGGAAAATGCTGCTTCTCGATGAACCGAATGCTGTACATGCAGTCGGTACTGATTACCTACGCGTTAAGTCGAACTTACCTCCCCTCATCTCGTTCTCATTACTTAACATTATAAACGGATGCAAATAACAACGTCTGTAGCCTTGTGTGCTAACACTCCGAGACTTCACACAATCGGCGGTTTATCATGCACCTGAAACCCGACCCTCCCTCCGGATAACCCTAAAAAAATAGAAATTTTTCATT
>JAKZUG010000386.1:0-2780 GCA_047516705.1 Candidatus Poribacteria bacterium
GAAATCACACAACGCAAATTAGCACAAGAATCGCCAAACTCTAAGATTGGCGATATATGGGTGAGTTTTCACCGTGGTGAAATCATCACAATTGCTGACAAAGACTGGGAATTGTTAAAGCCATATTTTGTGATTCCAGAAGACATGAGGCGTATCGATTTTGAAAAGATCAAAACCGGTAGGGCAGTAGTAGCAACATCCCCTCAAACACCACAACTTCACTTGGAAATCCAAGAGGAGGAATGCAACTGCTATTAGGCATTGTCCTCACGCCGTTTTGTTTGGAACTAAGCGTTGGATGCCATACGCGGTCGCAGCACTTTTAACTCTTTGAGAAGCACATCTCTTTTTTCTACTTCTTCCTGTTTGAGTTCTTTAGTGTCCTCATCGTTTGTTTTGACCGTAAACCCCGCGTCCGTAATCATCTCCATTGTCCGCGATGCCGTCGAGCCTTCCGCATTTAGATAGCCATCAATAAACATCGAATTTGCTGGGTAGAGTGCCATTACCTCCATACTTCGGAGATGGTGTTCTCTACCTGCAGCGACCCTTATCTCTGCTCGTGGATTCAGGAATCGATACAGACACAGTACCCGGAGACAATAATTCGGGGTCAGTGTAGGGGTTTCTGACAACTGTGTGCCGGATATCGGTAAGAAAAAGTTGACTGGAAGCGATGCCACCTCAAGCTGACGGAGTGATTTGGCGACCTGAATTAAGTCATCTGTCTTCTCACCCATTCCGACG
Source organism: Candidatus Poribacteria bacterium (assembly GCA_047516705.1). Taxonomy (GTDB): domain Bacteria; phylum Poribacteria; class WGA-4E; order WGA-4E; family WGA-3G; genus WGA-3G. The sequence continues at coordinate 748 of JAKZUG010000386.1, forward strand.
ATTACACCGGAGCAACAGGCGAGTCCAGCCGTTTGTGCGGCTTGTAATGTTTCCATCCGATCCTGATAAGTGTGCGTGCTACATATCTTTGGATAGTGGGCTTCCGAAGTATTCAGATTATGGTTCAACCTATCCAATCCGGCCGCTTTCAAGACGCGGGCAGATTCCAGATCAATCAGCCCGGCAGAGAGACACACCTCAATCGGATAGCGTGATTTCACAGTGTGGATGAGTTCAGCAAGGTGTGATACCCGTTTTGGTGAGGGACCACGACCGCTCATTACAATGCAGTAGCGATACGCACCAGATTCATAAGCGCGTTTCGCTTCTTCCAGAATCTCAGCATCGGGTTTTAAGGGATATGCCTCAATGTCTGTCGTTGCAGAACTTGCCTGCGCGCAATAGCCACAATCCTCTGGGCAGTAGCCGTTTTGTGCGTTGTTGAGGATATGTAGTTGCACCTCGTTCCGAAAATAGATTTTACGTACCTGATATGCGGCATTCAAGAGTGGAAGTAATTCCACATCCGATCCAGTTAGTAGCTTCTCACAGGAAGCATCAGAGAGCAATTCGCCTCGGAGGCTATTGGTCGTCAATTCGTTATAAAATATCATTTCCATGATTAATTTTTTCTTAGTTTTAACACAATATCATACGAGTGTGTATTTCTTCTTCAGGACTTACGCAAATTTAGACGCGATGGTAGATTTTTGCTTTTTAAACCCCCTAAATCCCCCTTATCAGGGGGACTTCTGAACGCGCTGGGTAAGTCCTTTCTTATCAAGTATCGCTAAACATCCCAGGCAATGTCAGTAGCATTAAAGACCGGACCCTCGGTACAAACACGTTGGTACTCAATAGTGTTCGCGCCTATGCGGACAGGGCAAACGCAGCCGAGACAGACCCCCATCGCACATCCCATCCGATTTTCCATGGCAATTTGCGTTGGGACTTCAAAATCAGCAGTTATCTTTGCGACAGCAGAAAGCATCCCGTGTGGACCGCATGCATAAACCGTCGGATGCTGCCAAGCGGTATTCTGAAGCAGGTCTGCGAGGATGTCAGTAACATATCCGTGATGCCCGACGTTTCCATCGTCTGTAGCTATATGTACTTCAATGTCGATTGATTCTAAATCCTTCACACTTAAGAGTCGCGCATGACGCTGAGCACCGACCAATCCGAGTGTCTGTATACCGTTTTTACGCAGTGCCACAGCCAGCAACATGAGTGAAGCAATACCTGCACCACCGCCAATAAGAATTGCAGGTTCGGGTTTCGTAGTAAAATCAAACGTATTGCCGAGTGGTCCCAGCACCCGTAGCGGTTCACCTGCCAACATCTCCGATAATCGCTGGGTTCCGTCGCCGATAATCTGATAGAGCATCGTTACCTCGCGTCCCGCCACGGTATAGATTGTGAACGGACGGCGGAGGAGCATACCCATATCTTGCGAAATCATGACGTGGACGAACTGTCCTGGATGTGCATGCTGAGCGATTTCGGGGCATTCACAACGCAACAAGTAATGCGCTTCCGCTACCGCCTCGTTTGAAAGAATAACGGTATGGATATCATAGGTGCTCGATAAACGCTCATTTCGCATAGCATATATGTTACCACGAAAAATTGGATGTGGCAAGGCTATTCTAACCGGAGGCGTTCAGTAGTCAGCGGTTAGCCATCAGCCGTCGGTTGTCAGAGGAATGGTTATCAGTACTCAGTTATCAGTACTTAGTTATCAGTACTCAGTCTGAGTTAGCAATTTCTAATTGTTGGAAAAGATGATGCACTCCGAAAAAATGCCGAGGTTTGATGAAGCAATTTTTGCGGACATATTCACAAATTTTGCGTATTATACCACACTTTTTGCGTACTAGCAACAGAAGACAGATTTCCATGTCTTCAGCGAGAGCGTTTTTTAGAAAACACTAAACAGGGATGTGTCTGTTGATAGACTTAGTCGGTATCTGTATTCTATGGGATTGACAGTGCAACATACGAACGAAATTTCAAGAGTCTAACGCAAATAT
>JAKZUG010000387.1:0-6042 GCA_047516705.1 Candidatus Poribacteria bacterium
GTTCCAACATAAAGTGTATTACCATCAACAGCAAGAGAGGTAATAGCACTCGGAACCTCTGGTGTAACCTGCTCCCATCTCCTTGAATTCGCTTTCAATTGATATATCTGTTGCTCAGTTGCGCCGTATACCGTTGTGCCGTCCACTGCAATTTTTCTATGACAAGCGGTATGCCTTCCGCATCGGTTGCGGTGTGCCAGCGAATACCATCGCTTGAATACGTAACACCTTTATCGGTTGCAGCGTAAAGCGTTGGTCCGGCGAAGGCGATAGCCTTGAATTGGGTAACAGAAAACGGGAGGTCTGTAGTGACATCGTTCCAAGTATCTCCTTCATCAAACGATTGAACGAGGTGTCCGTCCCGTTTGCCGACGTAAACGGTTTCCCCTGAGACTGCAATTTTGAAATCAATGGAACCCTGATCTTCAAGATCGCTCAAAGAATGAGTAGACTCACCTTCATCTACTAAACCGGTGTCGAACCATTCAGTCATGCCGGGCTTCCATCTGAAGAGTTTCTGTTCATATTCCATATAGTAAGTGCTACCGCTGACAGCGAAACTCCCGAAATACGCGCGAATGAGTTCAACGATACCTTCCTCTATGGTCTTACCGGCAACCGTGTTGAGCCTATCCAGATCGAAATGTTCAGGTTTTAATCCTGGACCTTCCTCACTCTCAATGTTTTTCTTAAGTTCATCTTGAACGGATTCCGAAAAAGCGTTTTCGAATTTTTCACTGATCAGTGTCTCAAGGTCTGGCACATCCAAACTTGGCATTCCGGAGATAAGCGTTAACCCGTTATCCTCGGTAGATACACGGAAAACTTGAGGGGATGTCTCTTTGATACCTTTGACATAGAGCACATCGTCAAATTTCATCATACTCGTGAGAGTTTCAGGACAACGTAGAACAGGAGCCCACGATTCACCACCATCAAACGAAACAACAAGTTCTTTCCCTAATTGTGCATAGAGCGTCCTATGTACATAGACTAAACCCTTCACACCAGTCCTCACCAATCCCGTGTTAAATTGATGCCATGTTTTGCCTGCATCGGTCGTGCGCTGAATCCCGAATTGTCCGCTTTTGTAGAAAGTATCCGCATCCGATATGACAACGGTGGAAGTATCTGCTATAGCTGCGGAACCTAAATCTAAAGGTATGCATGTTTCCCCTGCATCACTTGAGTAATAACTATCCCCGCCATCTAATACCAAAAGTCTTTCCTGTGCAGCCACCATTTTGACGCTGGAAGTCTTTTCCATTCCTGGGTCGTCATCCATTTTTGGGTTGTTAGTTTCAACGGTAATACTAAATCTACCGTTTTCCTCGGAAACTGTTTTTACGAAATCTATTGCCTGCCACGAATCTCCAAGGTCTGTTGATCGGTAAAGCGACAGAGAGGTATTAAGTGCCGACGACATTGATATGGAGATCGAAAGGTTCTTATTCCTAACTTCCTTTCCGATGGCAACATAGAGTCGGTGTTCAGCACTTGTCAATGCGCGAATATTCTTGGCTTTACCTATGGGTAATTGCTCCCAGGCTTCCGAATTGCGGCGGTAGAGTCCAGCATCAGTACCTACAAAGACAGTGTTTTCAATAGCGGTAATTGCCCGAATTTTCCTATCGGTTAGGTTTCCGTCTTTCAGAGATGTCCACGACTTACCGGCATCTACAGAGCGGAACACACCTTCAACAAGTGCTAAGTAAAGTGCTTCATCTGTTATTACTATGTCAATCAACTCTCCTTTCGGACGTGCTCCCTGCACGTTCCACGTCTCACCTCTATCTATCGAAGCGAGGGTTTCCGTAGAAACGATGTAGAGGGTATTATCACGTTCTGCCATTTGCCAAGAACCCTTAACAGACATGTTAGTATTGGCGGATCTCCACGCGCTTCCATCATCTGCTAATTTATAGAGATCTGCACCTGTTCTGGCATAAAGGTCGCCGTTAGATGCTATGAAGAGGCTGTTGACTGCCCCACCTTCGGGGCCCTTGGTTTGTGTCCACTGTGGTTTCGGCGTTGAGGCATCCGTCGTATCGACGGGTACTGTGGCAAAGAGAGAATCGTCTGGTTTCTGACCGGACCCCGGACTTTTACCCGGCGTATCTGAACTCCCCGGCTGATTTCGGATCGCAGGCTTTGCCGGAGAATCCAAAACAAAAACCGCATCAATAAGCTCAACCGTCGGTTCCGAGGTGGCGTTTAGACTGTATGGTTTCTGGAAACGGGAGAGGTACTGCGCGCCAACACCTATCAGCAGGAAAATCAAGACAGCTGAAGCAGCTGAAAGTGCTAAGGGTACCATCGGTTTACTCACAGGGGGTTGAACAGGTGTCATACGCCAGACTTCACGCATGACGTTCTCTGCCATTTGATTAGGTAGTTGGAAGCTGCCGAGGTTTTGCTGAATTATATCTTCCTCTTTTCGCAAACGGTTGCGTGCACGACTAAGGCGACTTTTGACAGTGTTCGGGGACACACCGAGAAACTCACTGATGGTCTTGATTGTCATCTCTCCGAGATAATGGAGCATCATCACTGTCCGTTCACTTTCCGGCAGTTTTTGGAGCAGTTTCTTGACAACTTCGCGACGCGTCTCATCGGCTTCAGTTTCCTGTTTTTCTGCTACGTATTGGGAGTATGACACTTTGTCCACCTCATTAGTATTATCAGCATCTAAAGATTCCATCGGCAAGCGATTCCTTCGGAGCCAGTCGAGAGACAAGTTTGACGCAATAACATAGAGCCATCCTGCGAACAAGTTATGGTTTTTCAATGTTCCGAGTTTTTGATACGCATTGAGAAACGCGTCCTGCGTGATTTCTTGTGCGATGTGAAAGTCGCCAATTTTCCGCCACACAAGCGCGTGAACGCCTTTCTGGTATTTCTTAACCAACGGACTGAACGCGTCCGGGTCCCCTTGTAGGATTTGCTGGATGAGTTTAACATCGTTCTGTTCCATTGCAAGTCTCCTTCAGAATTAGCACATCCGTTGATTGAAGTGACGTAACTTACATTTCAAAAGGTTGCATCATTTAAAAAAAGTTGGAAAATCTACCTTTTACCTAAGCATTACGCCGTAGTTATTACGTCTATTGATTGAGGTGACGTAACTTATATTTCAAAAGGTTGCATTATTTTAGCTAAAGTTTGGACAATTTATCTCACGTTTTAGTTGAGTCTTCAAAGGTCGGTGTATTTTTCTATGAGTTGCGTCCACTCATGGAACTGCGGAAAACGCGACCTCAACCCCATAGCGGTGGCATCTGCGTAGGAACTCCTTGCTCCAGCGGAGCAATATATCTATAGAAAAAGGTCTCGACACCTCCCGCACTTTCTTCGGCTTGCTATGTCTGAAAATTGTCCAAAGCTTAGTATTTTAAGATGAGTTCGGTAAAAGGTTCTCCACGAACGCGAGTGTCTTGTGTGCCTTCAGCAACGCCTTAGATACATAGCACTCCGCTGGAGTGCTATGTCTATTTATCCTGAAATCTCCATTTATGTTGATAAGTCGCCATAAGTCGAAATCAAGCGATCAGGGTAGAAAATAATTTCATGATTGCAATTTTCTTTTATACATCATAAAATATGTGGTATACTTTGTATACCGACTTTTGATGCAGCTTGCAAGTTAAACTTGCTATACAAAAGTTAGAACCACGATACGTTTAATTCGGAGGCATGAAATGGCACACCAGATAACAGACGAACAGTGGGAACACTTCTCGGAAAACGGATATGTGCGCATCGGACAGGTCGCAACTGATGCCGAATTCGCCAGGATCCAGCAGCGGATGGATGACATCATGCTCGGCAAGGCACCCTTAGATTACGACCAGATCATGATGCAACTTGACCGAGAACCCGGCAAAAACTCACCGGGACCACAGTCCAGAGGACACAAAGGCACAACGTTGTTGTATCGGAAAATTCAGAATCTCGAAATTGATCCCTATTTTTTGGAGTATCTCCAGAAACCGATATTCCAAGAAGTTTGCACGAAAATCTACGGCGATGGCACACCTGTCAACTGTTTTCGTGCGATGTTTATGAATAAACCGGCACACGAAGGCACCAGCCTCACGTGGCATCAAGACAGATGGACAGATCTCGACAGGGATCCGCAGATTACCATTTATACTGCTTTGGATCCAGCAACACTTGAGAACGGTTGTGTACATATCATTCCACGGTCGCACAGCAGCCTTATCAATCCTTCAAACGGATCCGGTTTTCTAACGCAGGAGCACATTGACGATATCGTTGCGAAGGCTACACCGGTACCGATGGAGTTGAAGGCGGGAGAAGTGGTCCTACTTCATAATTGGATGCTTCACAGTTCCGGTACGAACGATACAGATATTCCGCGGCGCGCGTTCAGTGTCTGCTACATGCACGGCGAGACAAAATCCCGGCATGGTTCAACCTTTACACGCGTGTTCGGCGATGGCGCGATTAGCATCGCTGATTTACAATGACAAAAAACTGACGCGCCTTTCTTTGCTGGCGAGGTTTGAAACCTCGCCAGCGGCGCGTAGTTGTTGTTGTTCGTAAGAGAATTGCGTAAGTCCTAAATAAAACAAACAGTAAGGAGATAAATATGGCGAAGATTCGACTTGCCATGATTGGGTGTGGCGGAAACTCCTCCGGCCACGCCAGACGAATGAATGCGAACCCCGACGTGCAAATCGTCGGTGCCTGCGATGTAAATACAGATATCGCCAGCGGTTATATCAATCGGAACCTGCCTGATCTCAGCCCGCGCCCCGGTGCTTATGACAACATCGGTAAAATGCTTAAGGCGACTACGCCGGACGCAGTGCTGATCTCTACACCGCACACGCTACATTTTGAGCACGGCATGCAGGCACTTGAAGCCGGGTGTCATGTGTTGATGGAAAAGCCGATGGTTACGTCTTCTAAAGATGCCTATACCCTCGCTGAGAAAGTAGAAGAGACCGGATTAGTCCTCACGATCGGCTACAATACGCCGTGCTCGCCGAACTTCTACTACACCCGAGAGGTCGTCCGCAATGGCGATCTCGGCAAGTTGGAATTGGTGATCGGGTATATCACGCAAGGTTGGAAAGGTGGCACAACCGGAACGTGGCGGCAGAATCCGAAACTCTCCGGCGGCGGACAGGCTTATGACAGTGGCGCACACCTCCTGAATAGTCTCTGTTGGACAGTCGAATCGAAAGTTGCCGAAGTCTACGCATATACCGATAATCATGACCGTGAGGTAGACATCAACTCTTCGATGAACGTTAAGTTTGAAAATGGTGTGCTCGCTGCGATGGCGGTGAGTGGCAATTGCCCGAGCCCCGGCGGCACGCACATGGCGTTAGTGTTTGAGAACGGTCGGATTGAGATTGATGGCTGGGGTGGTGGTTGGATTCGCGTCTGGAAAGGTGGTGAAGCGTTGGATCCACCCCCAATTACAGATGATATGTCCGCTGGCAGCCCGGATGACAACTTCATCGACACTATTCTGGGGAGAGCGGAACCGCGGACGAACACGATGAACGGGATCATTCAATCCGAGTTGATGGATCTCATCTACGAATCCGCAGAGACAGGAATCCCGGCACGTCCTGAACGCTAAAACTATAGGCGCGGCCGGATAGCCGCGCCATAGGTTTCAATTTTCGGTAATCCCTGTTTTCCCCAGGCCCGGTAGGTGCGGTTTTGCGGCGTACTCGCTCAAATGCGATCTGCATTCTAACCGCACCGGACATCGCTAGGAAATTACCGAATTATAGTAAAGCCCGAAAATACGTTGACATTTTAGGGAACAATAGTCTCCGCTTCTTCGCTGGCGGGGTTTGTAACCCCGCCTTCTGTAGGTGTATAGTTAATTGTGGGCTTTACTATAATAACGCAAGTTGCCACCTATTTATAGACATAGCACCCCTCCGGGGTGCGGTCGCTTGAATATACCGTTTCTATTCTCACTGCGAAGCAATATCACCCCTCTGGGGTGGGGAAAGTGTCTGAAAACCGTGTTGAAATGCCTAAAATCCGTTAGTG
>JAKZUG010000388.1:0-7588 GCA_047516705.1 Candidatus Poribacteria bacterium
TGTGCCTCCCACTCCTTCCAAGTTGGTTTGTGTCCTTCGGTGAGGACGATGAGAGGCACTCTACCGCCCGTCTGAACTTTGTTTTTAACGAATTCGGCGGCTTTACGCTGCGCAGTGGTTAGATCAGCCCGGTCAGGTGTAGGAAAGTAACGGAAGTCGATGCTCCAGCGGGATTTCTGAGTCGTGTTCACTTTGCTGGTATGCACACAAAGGTTCGTCATGAACAGCGCACCACCCGGTTTCAGTGGGATAGGTACTGGGGTCCCACGCCCTTCAACATCTTCTTCCATCCGGACGTTTGAATCAGCACCTCGCGCGCCGTCCAATAAACCCCAACGGTGGCTGCCCGGAATAACCCAGCAACACCCATTTTCGATTGTCGCTTCGACCAACGGTACCCACACCGTAACCATGTGGAGATCACCTGTGTGCTTCTCCTTTTTACCGATGGTTGATTGATCAAGATACTGACTATCTTGGTGCCATGGGAACGAGGTAATCACACTTCCGGGGAGTTTTGTCCGTAACGCCGGCGTGCCGATGTTCGAGACTTCGTGACCCAAGAGAAGGCGGAGCACATCAAGAACGCCGGGAAGGTTGTAGAGATCATAAAATTCACGTCCGAACATACCAAAAGCCCAGTTACGAGGCAATATATCCAACGCTTGGCAGATAGCAGCATAACGTCTCTCAAAAGGTTCGTCTTCATAACGCGACGACAACTTGCCTTCCGTATACAATTCATTGCTATAGGCATCAACCTTTGCCTTGATGAAGTTGCGGATCGGATCTAGGTCTCGGTCATCGATAATATCTTTAAGTACTACATAACCATCACGTTCGTAAGCAGTTTTAATTTCTTGATCTGTCATCAGCTAAACTCCTTCCATCGCTATTGCACAATCTCAAAAGGTATGTTATCATGAATGCTCAGTGGACGCAATATCAATTTATTTTTTTTGCCGATTTCATACACGAAAGGGAACAGACATGAAAATCACCGATGTGAGAGCGATGACGCTAAAGGGATACAAACAGTGGAACTACGTTCAGATTGAAACCGACGAGGGATTGACTGGGTTAGGAGAAGCACATCCTGGGGCAGGAATCGCTGAAATTATCCTACAATTCAAAAACAGGCTCGTCGGTGCAGATCCGAGAAATATAGAACCACTCTACAATCGACTGGTTGGTGCCGCGAGCAACCGATACGCGATGGGGCTATCGGCAATCGGTGGCATAGAAACAGCGTTGTGGGATCTGCTTGGAAAAAGCCTCGGTGTGCCGGTTTATCAGTTGTTAGGTGGAAAGTATCGGGATCGGATTCGACTTTATGCAGATGTTGGGCATGGAAGGGGAAACACGCCGGAGGGTTGGGCAAAGCGCGCCAGAGAAGGCGTTGCAGATGGCTACCAAGCGATCAAGTTTGACATTGACAACTCGGCAAACGAGCTCAAGCAGGATGCAGTCAATCGAGAATTAAGCACAGCGGAATTGCAGAAAATGACATCCTTGGTTGCTGCTGCTCGGGAAGCAGCTGGTGATGAAATCGATATTAGCATCGACTGTCATAGTCTATTTAGCGTCCATTCTGCGATGAAACTTGCTGAACGCTTAGAGCCGTTCGATTTGATGTTCTTAGAAGACCCGGTGCCGAATGATAACGTTGAAGCAATGGCAAAGGTAAGTTCCGCAACTTCCATCCCCATCTGTACCGGTGAGTTCCTATTTCGCCGCGACGGTTTCAGAGAACTAATTCAGACCCAAGCGTGCGATATGCTTCACGTTGATGTCTCTGGAACAGGTGGGATACTTGAGGCGAAAAAGATTGCGGATTTAGCAGATTTATACTACATGCCATTCGCAGCGCATAACATCACATCACCAATCGGGATGACAGCGACAGCACACGTCTGTGCTGCGGTGCGGAATTTCATCGTTATGGAACTCCCCTATCACGCGGATCAAGTGGATTGGCGATGGGATCTCGCAATCTCTGACGAACCGCTCCTTCAAGATAACGTATTTGTGCTACCGGAGCAGCCCGGATTGGGTGTTGAAATTAACGCAGAAGTCGCAAGGGAACATCTAATGCCTGAATCTGATCTTTTCGGTATATCCTAAACTTCCCGCGGTTCATAGTGAGATAAGTTCGTAAATATGGGTTGCAAGTGTTGGCAATATAGCGGAAGCGAATTGGAAATTTCTGATTAAAAATCCAGATTTTCTTTCAATTATGACAACTATGCAACATATTAACTGTAAAATTGCGTCACTAACAATTGTAAGCCTAAATGGTTAGAACTTACGCAGACAAGTGATTACGGGTTTCCGGACTATAAACACCTGGATATTGGAAGGACATGTGTTTCTCAAAAGTAGTGCCCCATACGCTAATCGCTATGGGGAACCTCGGTTCGTAGTCGCGCAATTTATTGTGTGTTGCGTCTATCCTGTTAGTTATGGGAGGTCTCTGATGGAAAAAGATGACTTTAAACTGATTCACAGCATATTGTCAGGCGACGAGCATGCTTTCAGTATTTTAGTTAAAAAATACCAAAAAAGTGTCCACGCCTTGGCATGGCGGAAAATCGGAGATTTCCATATCGCTGAAGAAATCACCCAAGACACCTTCCTGCAAGCACACAAAAAACTCGCTTCGTTGAAAAATCCGAGTCAGTTTGCCGGCTGGCTTTACGTAATCACAGATCGGCTTTGTAGATCATGGTTACGGAAGCGGCAACTGAAAATGAAATCATTGGAAACTATTAGTGAAGAAACACTTGAAGAAACCGCTTACTCGAACTATGTCTGCGAAAAACGTGAAGATACAGCCGTTGAACATCGCCGTCGAATCGTGCAAGGGCTCATGGCAAAACTGCCGGAAAGTGAACGGACGGTGATGGTACTTTACTATCTCGGAGAAATGAATTGTAAGGAAATTAGCAGATTTTTAGGTGTGTCCTCAAATACGGTTAGAAGTCGACTTCAACGTGGGCGAAAACGATTAAAGAACGAAGAACCGATAATTCGAGAGACCCTTGGCAGCATCCCATTAAGTCCAAATCTCATCGAAAACGTCATGCAGAACATTGATGCAATCAAACAGACATCCCCTTCAGGAGGTAAGCCGTTGCTTCCGTTCGCGGCTTTAGGCGCATCTGTTATTTTGCTCATTTTATTCATGGGAGCGAGTCATCAATATATTGCACGCTCTCAGCCGCCTTATAGCCTTGATGCACAATCAGAACCCACAATTGAAATTGTTGACGCGCCTATTATTCTTAATATCCAAGCAAAACCCGAACTGCAAAACCGGATCGGAAGCGATACGACCCCCGGTAAAAATAGTAACAACGGTCTATCAAAAGGAACAAAAGCAGTGGAAAATAACTTAACACAAGATGCTATGCAATGGAACCTCCCAGAAGATGTTAAAGCACGCCTTGGTAAAGGTAAGATAAGTGAAATACAGTATTCTTCCGATGGGGCACTTCTCGTTGTTGCTACGGGTATCGGTATTTGGATCTACGACACAACAACATACCAAGAGGTCGCACTTCTTACAGCACATACGAGTGCAGTCGAGTGCCTTGCCTTCAGTCCGGATGGAAATATCCTTGCGAGTGGTGGCGAGGATGGCACCATTCTACTATGGCATAGAAGCACAGGTGCCCAAAAAGTGCTCACCAAAAGTACGGAATCAATCTCAAACTTGACATTCAGTCCGGATGGCAAAACACTCGCGAATGGAGGTGGTGGTACTATTCGATTTTGGGATACCATCACTGGAGAACAGAAAGCCGCGCTCACAGGACTCCCAGAACATATCAATAATTTATCATTCAGTCCGGATGGCAAAACAATTGTGAGTGTAACTTGGGGTGGTGACATCTGTATATCGGATATAATTACCGGTAAACCTAAGAAAACATTCACTGTGCGTATGACAGATAGTGTCTTTAGCGTAGCGTTCAGTCCTGATGGAAAAATAGTCGCTATTGGCAATAGCGATGGTATTATCTACCTCTCAGATTTAAACACAAGTAAACTTAAGCGAAAACTCACTGGCCATTCGGAGGACGTTCAAAAGGTCGTGTTTAGTCCAGACGGAAAAATGCTCGCAAGTTCATCATATTTAGACGAAACAGTACGTATCTGGGATGCACACACAGGCGAACACAGACTAACACTCACGGAACACACGGGGGATATTGAGGGTTTAGCCTTCAGTCCGGATGGTAAAACCCTCGCAAGTAGCGGAAGTGGCGATGGCACCATCCGCTTCTGGGATGTCCGCACAGGCAATGAAAAATATGCAGTCCCTGGACATACGGATTACGTCTATAGCGTAGCGTTCAATCCCGATGGAAAATTTGTCGCAAGCGGGTATAGCGATGGCACGATTCGCTTCTGGGATACGGGCACAGGACTATACTTGAAAACACTAAAAGGGTCAAATAACGATGCATCAGGTTTGGTATTCACCCCAGATGGAAAAACACTCGCTTGTACGGATAGTTTAAACATCCGTCTACAGGATGCCCGGACCGGCGAAGAAAAAATGCTGCTTACCGGGCATACGTGGGGTATTCATAGCATGGCACTCAGTCCCGATGGAGATATACTCGCGAGTGGCAGCGAGGACACGACCATTCGTCTGTGGGATATGCACACGGGTGCACATAAGAAAACGCTCAACGGACATGAGCACAGAGTCTATAGCGTTGCCTTTAGTCCGGATGGGAAAACCCTCGCAAGTGGGAGTGATGACAATACTATACGATTATGGAGTGTTGACACTGGTGAGACCGAGAGAATACTTACCGGACATGCCGGTGAGTTTGAAGGTGTCGATAATGGTCCATCCAGTGTCGAAGGCGTCAAGAGTGTGGCGTTTAGTCCGGATGGTAAAACCCTCGCAAGTGGCGGTGGTGATAACGTTATTCATCTATGGGATGTAGAGACAGGTAAAAGCAAGATGACCCTCATCGGGCACACACATTGGGTGTTCAGTTTGGCATTCAGTCCGGATGGTAAAACATTGGCGAGCGGGAGCGTAGACAGCGACATCCGCCTGTGGGATCCGCACACAGGTCAACATAAGAAAACACTGACCGGTCATACTGCTTGGGTCAGAAGTATCGTGTTCAGTCCGGATGGTAAAACTCTCGTAAGTGGCAGCGATGACGGTTCTGTGCTTCTTTGGACGATACATCCCTAAATATCACTAACCGTTCAACCCCGCCGAATGCCGGACGCGCGTTCGGCGTTGATTCCCTACGATGAAGCACTTTCTTAAATTGACACTTATGAGTAGATAAAAAATCATCCCGGTAATGCGCCTTGGTAATTCACACCGGTAAACATCCCAATCACCATCCAAAAGCCTACGATGCCGAACTCACCTATGATGAATCCCATAAACAGCGGTCTGAACCGCCGATAGTATCCGATGCCGCCTGATTTCAGTGCCAAATAGTTCAAAAACCAGCCTACACACATACAAGACCAGAGGAAATAGGATGAATAGACCGCACCCATCACATACCCAATCGGGTGAAGTTGCCACCACATGAATTGACGCTGCATAATCAGTAGAAAGCCGGTGATGCCGGCACCTAAGAGCATGCTATATGCCTCGTCCAATTTCATGTCTTTCGGGTACTGAATCAGTGAAACCATGTGATTGAAATATCTCGGCGATCCGATGAAGGGACCTCTTTGGAGATTTAAACCACCTTTCTCATAAATCAAAGGCAGTGATGCAGCGTAGGAAACACCGATAGCGACAACAATAGCAAGTGCCATCGCACCGAGTATGCTTCTCCGATTTAATCGGACCGGATCCGCCGCTTTGAATCCATGCAGGACGCTCGGCATCAAAATACCGCCCCAGTCGCGCATCATCACCCGCTGAAATCCTAAGAGTGCTAAACTATTTGCATTGATGATTCTTGAACCCGTAACAATCTCAAAGTATTCTACAGGGTACATCGGTGCCTGGATCAGCAACATTCCCCCATTGACTACCATCCACGATAACGCGATAGAAGTGATCAAAAAAAGTGCGATAATACTACAAGCGACCCAAAGCGACATTCCGGCGTAGACGCAGAGACCTGCAAGCAGTAGAAAACTAAAGATCGTTCCCAGCACTGCCCACCTATACGGCAACACCTCATCTGAGTCGTCAATCGTTGTGGAAGTAGCCGATTCCAGAAATGTTCGCTTCAGGAGGTCTTTTATATGGACGCGACTGTTAAGCAGGAAGGCGAGAACCATGACCACATAGGCAGCCATCGTCTGTCCCCTTGCACTGATCCACGGACTGATAGGGATAGCAAAAGCGTTGATAATTATGTACTGCAGCTTGAAGAATAGGAAGAAAAACCAGCAACTGAAAGACACCTCCATAGCAAGAAAATAGGTTATACCGATAACGGAAAAATAGAGAAAGAATCGGAATTGGGGCCACCACCCCATCACAATCCATGGACGTTCCGTGAACGGGGTATACAGGTCGTACCGATTCGGAATGGACGGGAGCGACGGAACATATTCATGCAGTCCATTGAGTAGATGAAATGCGGCGGCGATCCCAAACCCTACCCATACGAGTCGGCTCGTGAAAAAACTACCCAGACTGCCATGCGTTGAGGCCTGCTGAACCATCTCTACCGGGACAGTAACGAGCGGAAATATGAACCGCTCGCGTTCCACCCACTGTTTCCGTATCAGAATTGATACACAAAAGATCAGACAGTAGAGTAGGAGAATGAAAACTGTCCAGACAAGAAGCGGTTTTACCCAGAGTAACCAAGGCACAAGCGACTCCCCCTCATAGAAATCGGTAACGGCGCGCTTATCCCATACAATTAGCCATTCGGGAAAGTGTGGGTGAAGTGTTTCTGCCCATTCGTTTTCAGGTGTCGCAAAATAGACGGGTGCCGCCAAGTACGGGAGTAAGTACCCTATCATCCCTTTCGATGGAATCGCTGAACTCACTCCCATCATTACCCATACGACCATCAACTCCGCCGGACTTAGCACAGCCCGAGGAACGACTTTCTTTAAAATAGGATTGATGACTAAGGTGAGAAAAATCAGCGTAAAAACTGCCCCCAAAGGAAAGTGATTTCCAGAAATGTCTGTCCCTTGGAGATAGTAGTCGTTATATGGTGTAATGGCTGTCTGTACGATAACGAGTGCTAAACCGATCAGAACTGCTCGCAAGGTCATCTATTTTCCCACCTTGGAAATAGTTTTCAGTTATCAGTTGTCAGTTAAAGAGGTTTCTGATGAACCGATACCCTCTTTGTAACCTTCGCAGCTTCAATTTTCTAACGCCGTTAAAGGAAGATGTTCAGCAATCGCAAACCCAAAACTGAAAACTGATGACCGATAACTTATAACTAAAAAGTACTAATGCGAAGCGACACGAGGTATCATCTGAGGGTGCGCATAGACGGCGGCATCGAAACTCTTTTGCATCAATTCCCACTTGACAGATTGGTAATCGGCATGATCTGAGAGATCGTTGTGTTCCCAGGGGTCGTTGTCAAGGTCGTACAGTTCACAAATGCCC
>JAKZUG010000389.1:0-3188 GCA_047516705.1 Candidatus Poribacteria bacterium
ATGTCTTCTAAGCGGAGAAGAGGATCCATTAGAAATATCCTTTCAAGAATGGTTAGATTTATTCTGAAAGGATAACCTCTTTTCCGCTTTCCGTCACTAAAAAAATAAAATTGTCCAAACTATAGTATATATTATAGTAAAGCCCGAAAATATGTTGACATTTCAATGAATAACAATCTCGCACATACTTCCTCGCTGGCGAGGTTTTCTAACCTCGCCAATGTATAATTAATTGTGAGCTTTACTATAAAAACATGTCTCAACTCAAGGCTTTTGGCGATTGAATCAGCATCTTTGCTTAGATGGAAACTTGGGTTAACTTACTGTTTAGACGACCTATTTTAAATGGAGGATCTAATAATGAAAAATATCTTAACTACCTTTGGCATTAAAATATCGTTTCTCTTACTGATCGGCATGTCTCTGGCTCTGACAAGTTGTGAGAGAATACGGCAGCAGACAGGTGTGCTGTCAGTCCCGTCTGCGAAACAAGCAATCGCCACAATCGGTCCAGCGAGCGATAGTAGCGTGACTGGAACGGCGATTTTCACACAAACCGGCGACGAAATCGTGCTTACCATTGAGATCCAAAACGCATCTCCGGGTATGCATGCCGTTCATATCCACGAAAGTGGGGACTGCAGTGCACCTGACGGGACATCCGCCGGCGGTCACTGGAATCCCACGGGTGTCGCACACGGAAAATGGGGAGAAGGTGAATTTCATCTCGGAGACATCGGCAATATCACTGTTGGCGAGGACGGTGTAGGCAGCATCGAATTGATGACAAATCTTTGGGAAATCGGTACCGGTTCCGACGTAGATGTTGTCGGCAGAGGCATCATCGTCCATGCTGTGGCAGACGATTTCACTTCGCAGCCTTCAGGTAATGCAGGCGCACGCATCGGTTGCGGCGCAATCGCATTGGTAGAAGAATAGCCGTTGTAACGCCACTCGCGCTAGCGAGTTTCCTCACCTTGCACTGCGATCCTAAAACGGGTAAGTACGGTTTGGAACGGCGGTCCCCACCTGTTACTCGGAAGGGGCACGGGATTACCCGCGAGCGCGTCGCATATCATCCGCTTCGCTGGCGGGGTTTGCAACCCCGCCTCGGTATCAAACTACCCAAAACTGTCTTTTGACAATTTGGGTTTTTTGTGGTATACTTTAATCCACCTTTGAGTAGTATATATTAAGTATATTTTTGTCGTCACCACAATTTATTCGTCCGCGACTTTCCAGAGTTCTATATCGCGCAATTTGAAGACATCTCAATTGATGATTTTACGACGAACCGGCTCATCGGTTTGCGGAGATACAAATCATGGCTAAATCTGTCAAAGCACTCATTACGCCGGAAGTTCTCAAATGGGCGCGTGAAAGACGCATCAGATTAGAGATCGACCACGCGGCAAAAAAATTAAAGGTAGAACCCGAACGCCTTGAAGCATGGGAAAACGGGACAGAGCAACCCACATTTGCCCAATTAAAGAATATCGCCAAACTCTATAAAACCCATATCTCTATTTTCTATCTGTCGGAACCGCCTACTGATTTTCAGCCACTTACAGATTATCGAGTACTGCCCAAACAACTTGCAACTGATGAGGAGCAGGTCTATAGGTTAAATGCCAATATCATTGAAGTGTTTGAAAGACGTGAGACCCTCATTGAACTATACGAATTGTTAGAGGAACCACCTCCTGAGGTTGCCCTGAATGTTGACAAGCACGAAAATCCAGGGCAAGCAGCCCAAAAGATAACAGAATTTCTTGAGTTCAACAGAGCGCATCTACAACGTGCGAATGACCCATACGCTGCGTTGAAATTTTGGAAACAGACTGTCGAAGCGAAAGGTATTCTTGTCTGCCAAACCTCTGTGAACACACATCTTTCTGTTGAACTGGAAACAGTACGTGGATTTTGCATTGCGCAGAACCCCTTTCCTGTGATCGTAGTAAACCCCAAAGACAGTCCGTACGGACGTATCTTCACGCTTATCCACGAGTTAGTTCACATCGCCCTCGGAGAAAGTGTCATTCAGAACACTGGCTTTGAAGAGGCAAACCCAGCGGGTTTAGATACAATTGAAGTCTTTTGCAATGAGGTGGCTGCCGAGGTCTTAGTCTCGGAAAATGAATTGTTAGCGATAGTAGTCTTGCATACACTTGAAGCAGATCTCCCTAAAATCTCCAAACACTTTCACGTGAGTCCTGAAGTTATAATGCGGCGGTTACAAATACTCAAGAGAATTTCGCTAAGAAAATACCAGACGTATAGAAACAATCAGCTGAAAAAGTATAAAGATGCTCCAAAACGCGATAGCGGGCATCTGCCTTATTCTAATAGGCTTCTTAATGCCTCTGGTGAGCATTTCGCGCGAACTGCTTTTACAGCTTATTATGAGCAGAAAATCACACGCGCTGAACTCGCCTCCGTTCTTTCCAATTCTGACACAAAACACCTTGCTAAAATTGAGAGTACTATCTTTGTATGAATTCGTTGTTTAATCATGATCAGGTAATTTATAGTAGACATTATAATGATTTAGTTTTAAGTTTTAGTTGGTCTATGATAGACTGAGAAAAAATAGAATATAGGAGACCAACTGATGATCCATTATGAAGTTCTCAAGGATAAACCGAAACAACTTCTGTCGCTGACAGGCTTTACACCCGAAGAGTTCTCAGCACTCCTGCCGTCCTTCTCCAAGCGATTCTTCAGGTTCGTTGAAACAAAGACGCTTGATAGTAAAGACCGGAAGAAACGGCAGTATACGCTCTATAAAAATAGTTGCTTTCCAAGCATTGAAGACATGTTGCTCTTTATTTTGATGTACCTGCGAAAAGCTATGACGCAAGATGTCCTGGGCGCGGTCTTTGGTATTGATCAACCTGTTGCGAACAAGTGGATTCATTTGCTTTTACCGATCGTCAATGAGGCGTTGGCAGATCTTGGCGAGCTGCCTTCTCGGCAAAGAGAACCTTCAGTTTCTAATGAATCTTCGGAAACCGCTTCGGTTGACGCTCCGGTTTCAAATCATTTTTTTCATGATGGTATAGAACGTCCGATTCAGCGTCCCAAAGATGTAGAAGCCCAAAAGGCATATTACAGTGGTAAAAAGAAGCAACATACCGTGAAAAACAATATCCTGATCAATGCCGATAGCAAAGTCGTGTTTCTGACAC
>JAKZUG010000390.1:0-23808 GCA_047516705.1 Candidatus Poribacteria bacterium
GTCCCTGTACCTCGCCAATCTCGTTATACTGAAGAAAGGTGTAGAGTTACTACCTAAAACCGCTCAAGATAAATATCTCCACTGTCACGTTGCGTGTTGCTCCAGACAACCACCCACTTCCCTTGCTCCACAGATACCACAAATGGTGGATAGTGTTCCCCTTTGCTCGTAGAGATAGCCACTCCGTTCTCTTCCCATAGCAATTTACCTTCTATATCAATAAGCTGCCCATAGATAGCATCGCGGCTCTCCTCACCAAAGTCTTCTCGATAATCTAACCACGCCACGAAAAATTGTCCATCTTCGGTTCGGACAATAGACGGTTTGTCCTGATGTCCACCTGCCGTGCAAAGCGGAATACCATTTTGTTCCCAAACCGGTGTGCCGTCCGCGCGGACGTGCTGCATGTATAGGTCAGAGTAGATATCGCGCTCGTCTCTCCAAACTGCGATGAACCCACCGTTTCCATCACCGGCAACCGAGGCGTGTTTCTGGATACCTTCGGCGGTGCAGATAGGAATGCCCGTCTCCTGCCACAATTTACTGCTGTCAGCAGAAATCCGCTGCGCGTAGAGTTGATCGTTGATAAAATTTTCATACACCTGCCATAAGACAATAATGCCACCCTCACCATCGGGAATAACACGCGGCTCACCTTGCATGCCATCTGCTGGGGAAATAAGGAGTGGCGCGTCCCACAACGGCTTCGCATCTAAACTCAGCCGATACGCCATAATATGCCACGCGTCATAACCGATGACATCCCACCAAACCACGTAGAACCCACCTATCCCATCAGCGACGAGAATAGGATCGCTCTGTAGCGATTCCGATGGAAAAACGGGTATTCCGTCAGGTTTCCACATCGCTTCGCCTTTCGCACTGAGCCGTTGGATATAGAGGTCTTGAAATTCAGAACTTCGGCGTTCATCTTCCCAGACGCAGATAGCACCGCCTTCACCATCGCTCAAAATCGCTTGTGTGGATTGATCTGCTGTATTTATGCAGACAGGAATACCATCTGTTTGCCATAGAATCTCGCCATCAAGATTGATGGCTTGGGCATAGATGTCCCAATTGCTTCTATCGCGTCTGTCGTTCCACACAACAATTGTGTGTCTGTCATGTCGAATCATACGTAAGCGGCGTTGATTTCTATCTGCTTGGCATATCGCCACACCGTTCAGTTCCCAACCTGTTTTTCCGGTGCTATCAACGCGCTGGGCATAGACATCCCAATCTGTGCCGGTCCGGTAGTCCTCCCACATAACGATAACACCACCCTCGCCATCGTCCACGACCCACGGGAGAAATTGTCCATCTATAGCTGTCGAAACAGGGAGTTCAGCCGCTGCAGTGCTGTATAGTACACAAGCACCCACGAATAGGAAAAGTATTGATCTCGTCAATAGCCTGTTCAGTCCGTGAAAAATGTTTTGGGGGTCCATAAGTTGACTAAAGCTCCTCTTGTATACAAATCGAGTGCGTTCCATTGTTGGATAGGGAGTTCAATGTGTGCAAGAGCCGCTGTCGGCATCTGTTTTATTTCCCCAGTCAGATGGTTCACGAGTTGTTCCATTGTTGGGTTATGTCCAACTACCATGACGCGTTGATATTTGTCCGGCAGTGCTTGTAATATTTCAAAGTAGACCCCGGGAACGGTATCATAAAGCGCATCTAATTTTTTCGCTTTTCCCGTGTAACCGCACGATTTTGCCACTTTATTTGCTGTTCTTCGAGCGCGCTTTGCCGATGAAGTGAGGATCAGGTCCGGGATTAATCCTTCTTGACGTAGATGTTTTCCTATACGCGGGGCGTCTCGCTTCCCGCGTGCATTGAGCGGACGATCATAATCAGAGAGTTCAGGGTGATTCCAACTGGATTTTGCATGTCGCATGATGAGAAGGGTTTTCATTGTGTCTCCTTGTGTGGTTCTTATCTCTCTCATATCGTATCATAATCGAGTCTGGCTGTCAACCGTGGAGGGTGTGTAAGCCAGAGTCATTCAGTTCTCCGTTAATTTCGGTTTTCCGCTCACAGGTTCTTCTTGTAGGAGCGACCTCCGGGTCGCGACACTCACTACCCACTGATCACACTAATTGCTATTTTGCTGACATTTTGCTGACTACTGATGGCTGATGGCTAATTACTGAGGGCTGATAGCTGAATGCTCCTGAAAAATTTTGTCTTGCATTCTCAAGGCTTTTGTGATAATATTTAATGAAACGTCTGTCAACGCATTTAGGAATATATCCGTTACAGAAGTTTAAACATAAACTCTGGAGGATATAGATACATGTTAGCCAAAATCAACAAGATTCTCACAATGCTGTTAGTTGTACTGATGTTTGGTGGTATCAGTGGATGTTATATTGATGCTGATGACAATACCGATACAGAGCCACCCGCCGTGCCACGGGGGGTCAGAACAATCACAGGCGATGAGCAGGTTATCATTGAGTGGTACCCTAACGGTGAATATGACTTAGCGGGCTATCAGGTGTGGCGCGGACGAGATGGCACCAATTTTGATAATCTGGCAGAGGTATCAGAAAACGCAACTCATTATATAGATACAACTGTCCGAAACGGAGAAATTTACTACTACGCTGTTTCCGCTTATGATGTTGAAGGAAATGAAAGCGAACTCAGTCCCGAAAACGCTTGGGATACGCCGCGTCCAGAAGGACGGAATATTACCCTTGATGACTATAATATTTTCCCAGGAAGAAGCGGTTTTGATTTCTCGCGACCGGAAAAAGGGAGTGTTCCATGGGACACCCCGGCAACGGATGTCTATTTTGGGTTTGATACTGAAATCGGTGTTTCTTACCTCTATTCGGACAATGATACGTTCATGCAAGATTTCGGGTATCACGAAGACTTTGATGCCGTCGATGTCGCTCCGGTAGATGGGTACACCACACTTTTTGTTGAACTGATTGAGGGACATATCTATGTCCTCAATACACCGGATGAAAACTTCGCCAAGATTCGAGTACGCGAACTTGATGAGGGTGCAGTCGTTTTCGACTGGGCATACCAGACCGACCCTGAGAACGTACAATTGGCACCATCTCTCAAGCGTCCTTGATAAGGAGTGAACTTCATGAAAAAAAATAGAGAGGCGGCGTGGATGCTGCCTCTGTTCTGCATACTTCTGACGTTTGTGCTTTTTCTTAGCACTGGATTTGTCAGTGCAACCGCTGAAACCTCATCGGTTGAGACGGATGCCGCCACTGATACAAAATCTGACGCTACAAACCAGAATCCTCTGCCATTTGTCCCCGGTTACATAGATGAACCTGAGACGGAGTCGAATTATTCACTGTTTCGGTCGCATCCAGAGCGATACTACCCTGAAATCGACCTCCAGAAAGCACAGCAGTTATCAACTTTTATGCCCGGATTGGGACAGGCTTATGCCGGTAATTACACAAAAGCAACGCTGTTCTTAAGCGTCGAGTTAGGCACTTTCGCGCTTGCCGGGTATAACATCGCTCGCGCCCTGCATTACAACGAGCAAAGAGTGTTTGAGACTGGATTCCAAGATGTCCGGACTGGCGAATTCTTAACGTATGACCAAGGGCGTACTCGCATGAAAAATCATGCGTTTTTCAGCGGTATTTTCCTCGCAACAGGCATCGGGATTCATATCTGGAATATCCTTGATGCGCCTAAGACCGCCGAAGCGTATAATAACCGAAGATTTTCTCTGCAGGTGCAACAAACAGGTAGTGGTCTTCAATCTCTGGTTTTCACCCATAGATTCTAAAATTACTATAGAAAACTTTTCACCTCAACGCTGATTGCGAGGACAAAAGCGTGCGTTATGCAAAATACCTAATCTTTGCGCTGCTCTTAGTCGGGAACATCGCCTTAAACGGTAATTCCATGTCTCTTGTTGATGCAGAGGACATCGCCCCGAGCCCCCTACGGGTCGGTGAAAAATTAACCTATGATATTCGTTGGAAAAAATTGCCCGCTGGAAAACGGACAGACTGGATTGTCAAAGAAGAGGTAGTAGATGGAGAGGATATTTATCGTATCCAATCTCAAATGAAAACCCGCGCGCTTTTCAGGGTCTATAATTTTCAAAGTCAGCAAGAAACGTATCTAAATCTGACAACGCTTTCACCTATCCGCTTTAAGAATTATGTGCAAGATCGACAATATCAAGTGGCAGTCAACATTAATTTCCGTGAGGGTAAGGCGGAATATGAAAGGGTCTCGCGTCCAAAACCAAAAGCACCCGAAAAGCGCGAAGCAAAGGTACTGGAAATACCGCCCGGCACACAAGATGAACTCTCGATTGTCTACTTTCTACGTGCGAAGCAGCTTGCACTCGGTGAAACCTACTTTTTCCCGCTGCTCGTTAAAGGAAAAGTACTGAAAGCTACACTCACCGTTGAACGCAGAGAGTTCGTTAAAAATAAAAGATTAGGCAACGTTAGAACACTTGTATTACGAACATCAGAAGGCGGCCGCTTCTGGATTACAGATGATGAACGACGGTTACCTGTCAAAATTGAGACAAAGAGCAAAATGGGCGCGATAAAAGCCACTTTAACCGGCGTTGAGGTGGCGAATTAGAGCTTCAAACATTTGGTAGCCGCGATACCTCCGGTGGCTTGTCAAGGAAATAGTAGTGATAGAACTTTTACGTGAAACAGAAAATTATCAAACATTGGTGGCGCGCCTCAAAGATGGCAAGAAACTCCCGTGGCTTAGAGGATTGGCAAACGCATCGACAGCTTATCTCTTCGCAACGCTGATTGACGATTTTCCGAAGAAATCCTTTCTAATTGTGCTTCCCTCACAACGTGAAGCCGAACAGGTGATAGAGGAAATCTGTACATACCGGGCGTACCCGACTTTAGAAACTACACCCACCATTGCTCCACAGTCCGGTATTAATCTCTTCCCCGGTTGGCACCGCAAAATTTTTGATGGTATCGCGCCTCCTAAAAACACTGTCGCAGACCGGATTCGGTGTCTTGAACGCCTGCTGCAGAGAGAACGGAGCATCGTCGTAACCACAAGCCAAGCGATGCTTTACAAACTGCCTCCCCGACAGCATTTTGCCGACGCTTGTCGTATCCTTAATCTCGGTGACGAGATAGATCCCGACGATGTCGCAGCAATACTTATTCGCGGCGGGTACCAGAGCGTTGAACTCGTGGAAGTCAAAGGGGAATTTGCACGTAGAGGCGACATCCTTGATGTCTATCCGATCACAACCGATACCCCGGTCCGAATTGAATTTTTCGGGGATGAAATTGATACCATCCGCACTTTTGATCCTATATCGCAACGCTCAACGGAATCGATTCAATCGGTTACCCTGACACCGCTGCGAGAAGTTCTTTCCGATGATATATCAGTCGACCATTGGCGGGCACAAACAGATTTGCTCATTCAGACACGACCAACACCGCAACTGATAAATGCTGTCAGGGAAGTAACACAGCACTTAACAGAAGCAGCAGCGTCTCAATATCCGCTTCAAGGGTGTCCTCTCAATGATGCAATAGAGGCATTTTTACCGATGCTCATCCCGGAAACCGAATTGCTTACGGACTATCTGTCTGATGATACAATTGTCTGCTGGGTAGAACCACAGTGGCAAAAGCGAGAAGTCTCACAAATGCACGAGCGGATGCAGGAATTGTATCAAAAGAAACTTGATGCATCTAACCTCATGGTGCCACCGGATAGTCTCTTAGCATCCTTTGAAACGCTCAGCACGCAATTAGAGAAGCATCCCATCATCTCATCATCTTTGGCACCGCCGCGTGAAGTCACCGAGAGTAAATTGGCACCCCTGCATTTTGAGATGAAACCGCTTGCACTACCATCTGGTAACTATCAAAGGATCATCGATCAGATTAAAACATGGACAGTGGGGGGAAAGCGGATCTATCTTTTTTGTGAAACGCCGCAGCAGTCGAAACGAGTAACCGAGATATTAGCCGAACGTGAATTATTTCCACCAGATATTGATATTAATGTCGGGGCAATCAGTGAAGGCTTTCTCAACGAACAGTTAGATCTCATGGTCATCTCCGAAGATGAACTCTTCGGAAATCGCCAGCGCCGTCCTATCCGGCACCGTCCACCTACAGATGGAACACCGATTCTTAGCCTGATTGATCTGAAAGTTGGCGACTATGTTGTCCATGTTTCTCACGGCATTGCTATCTATGACGGGATACGCCGATTGGCGATTGACGGGAAATCACAAGATTTTCTAATTCTTAAATACAGTGATGATAATATCCTCTATGTGCCTACCTATCAAGTAGATCTCGTTCAGAAATATATTGGGAGCAAAGACGACGCGCATAAACCTCGCGTTGACCGGCTCGGTGGGACAGCATGGCATCGGCGAAAGGGACGTGTTAAAGAATCGATTGAACAGATGGCGGATGAACTGATCAACTTGTACGCCCTTCGGCAAGCCCGAAAAGGATACAGTTTTCCCGCTGAGGTGCCGTGGCAAACCGAATTTGAGGCACTCTTTCCTTATCAGGAAACTGATGACCAACTCCAGGCGATTGAGGACGTTAAAGCTGACATGGAAGATGAACAACCAATGGATAGACTCGTCTGTGGAGACGTTGGATACGGAAAGACAGAGGTCGCCTTGCGTGCCTCTTTCAAAGCCGTTATGGCTGAAAAGCAGGTGGCAATTCTCGTGCCAACAACTATTCTCGCACTGCAACACTACGATACCTTTGAGAAACGTTTTCAACCCTTTCCTATCAATATTGAGATGCTAAACCGGTTTCGCACGCCGAAAGAGATAAAACAGATTAAGGAAGAATTAGCGAAAGGTACGATTGATGTTGTTATTGGCACACATAGTCTGCTTTCCAAGACAGTGATATTTGAGAATCTTGGGCTTCTCATCGTTGACGAGGAGCATCGCTTTGGTGTTAAGCATAAGGAAAAGATCAAACAATTTAAAGAGACTATTGATGTGCTTACACTGACGGCTACACCGATCCCACGCACACTCCACATGTCACTTGTCGGTATTCGGGATTTCAGCATTATCAATACGCCACCAGCAGATCGGTTGCCGATCCAGACGTATGTGATGCCTCACGATAATGAAGTCGTTCGGGAAGCGATCACAACAGAATTAGCACGCAGCGGTCAGGTCTTTTTCGTCCACAACCGTGTTCAAGATATTCAGAATATTGCCGTAACGCTTCAGGAACTCGTGCCGGATGCACGCATTGCGGTCGCACACGGGCAGATGCCGGAGCGGGAATTAGAAACAGTTATGCTTGAGTTTGTCCGCCATAAACACGATATACTCGTTTGTACAATGATTATTGAATCAGGACTGGATATCCCGAATGTTAACACGATCCTGATTAATCGGGCGGATGCGCTCGGTTTAGCGCAACTCTATCAGTTACGCGGGCGCGTCGGACGTGCCAATGCTCAGGCTTATGGTTATCTATTCTATCCACGAGATCAAGCGATTACTGAAGGCGCGCAAAAACGACTTCGGGTTATTGAGGAATTTACTGACCTCGGTTCAGGTTTTAAAATTGCCCTCCGTGATTTAGAAATTCGCGGCACCGGAAATATACTCGGCGCGGAGCAGCATGGACATATCGTCACTGTCGGTTATGAGCTTTATTGTAAACTCCTTGAAGATGCAGTGATGACGCTAAAAGGGGAAAAAGTTGAGGAGACGCTGGAAACACGAATTAGTCTACCTATTGAAGCCTATCTTCCCGATGATTATGTACCCGATAGCCGCCAGAAGGTTTCCATCTATAAAAAGATTGCCGGTTTGAAAGACGACGCTGCGCTGAAGGAACTCCGCGAGGAACTTCAGGACCGCTATGGTGCAATTCCCGAACCCGCTGAGATGTTACTTGAAATTGCCAGTGTAAAGCAACTCAGCCAAAACCTCGGCATTACCGCTATCGTCGCTGGGAAAGAGCAGGTAAAGGTTACCTTTGACGAACAAAAACCGAGAATTAATGTGAAGAAATTCATTGAGATAATCCACCAAAATAGTAACCTTCAGTTGCAACCACCGGCACAACTCAAGATTCGGATGCCGGGGATGACTGGAGTGAATATATTAACCGAATTACAACAAACGCTCAAGTTGTTTGTTGATATGTAAATGCGAAACGCAATCCATCTGTATTGTATATTTGTATAGTTAGCGAGGTATCTAACTTCGTCTACTTCCCTGACCAGATAGGTCGGTTTCCCAACCCTATCGGGTTAGAAAGCTTAAGTCTATTTCGTATGTTTGATTTTGATGGATACGGTCCATGTAGTTCACGCCATCAGCACATTTATGAGATAGCTTATAGATTTGTTAAGTTATAACGAAAGGAAATTGCAGCACATGAAAAAAACGATTACTATTTTTGTAGTTGTCGCCATGACCTGTCTATTGACCTGGAAGTTCGTTCAATCGGATAGCCACGAGCAGCCTGCACCTGCTATGAACGAAAGCCAGATGATTGTGGCGGAGTACAAGTGGAACGGCGACACACACCAAATTTCGTTGGCGGATCTGAACGCCGCGATCGCAGAATTGCCTGTTTATCGCCAACAGAACTATAAGAGTCGAGCGGACAAAGCCGAATATCTTGAAGAGTTAATAGACGAACGGCTCAAAATTCTCCGTGCGGCTGAGGAAGGGTTTGATAAACTCCCGGAATACCTCAAGAAACTTGATGACTACACGCACCAACTCATGGTTGAGAAATTAACCGAGATGGAAGTTGATGCCAAGGTCGGCTATACGACTGACGACCTCATGGCACACTATCAGGAGAATCTTAGCGAGTACATTGAGGATGAAAAGATTCGCGCAACCTGCATCACGCTTAATGATGAGGACATCGCCAACGAGACGCTTGATGCTATTAAAGCAGGAAAAGACATCGTTGATATGGCGAAGGAACTCTCTGAAGCAGGAAAACTCGCAAACGGACCCGGCACTAACGAAGATGATCCGGGTAATACCTACTTCTTCACAAAAACCGCCCCAGCGCGCTGGTCGGAATTCATTGAAGCTGTTTTCGCACAAGAAGTCGGCGAAATGACAGATGCCGTCTTTGAAATTGATGTCAACGACGAAACCTTCTACCTTATCTTCCGTAAAGAGGAACATCAACCCGAACGACAGAAGGAATTTGACGAGGTCAAAGACGATATCGAAAGAACGGTTGAGCGGACAAAGAAACGCGCTCGTATCAATGAGTGGGTTAACGAGATCTCCGAAAAAGGCAAGTTGAAAACCTACGCTGAGAATATTCCAAGGCCACCGCAACCAGAAGAAGCGGAGACCGAGGAGTCAGAACAGTAGCCTATTTCCATCTCTGGAAGCAATGTCCCTAACCACAGGGTTAGGTCGAAAAGGAGTTAAAATTGAAAATGCTCACAAGAATTGCCCAGTTCATGGGTAGAATAGATTGCAAGTCTCGACTGCCGGTTGTCTCCCTACTTTTACTCGGGGTTCTTGCCACACATCCCACCTTTTATAGTTGCGGCGACAAGGCTATCGGTGCCGACGGAACAGTTATTGCTGAATTTGAGTGGAATGGTAAACAGCGCATCACCCTTGAGGAAATGATGCAAGAGATTAGCGAACTTCCAGAATACAGGCAACGGCAGTATCAGGACAAAGAGGGGCTGGAAACATACATGCTCCTTATGGCAGAGAGTCGCTTAATTCTCAATCTCGCTCGCGACTATAAACTCAACGAAGACCCAGAAATTCTCAAGAAGGTTCAGGATTATCTTCACGAGTTGATGGTTAAGAGGATTACCACCCAAGAAGTTGACGATAAGCTTACCTTGTCTGAAGCCGACTATATGGCATACTATGAAGCACACAAAGAGGACTACGTCCGTCCTGCACAAGTACGGCTTTTGTGTATCACCCTCATAGATAAGGCACGGGCTGATGAAGTTTCCACGCAAATCAAAAGGGGTAAAGACATTGCCGAGGCCGCACAAGTACTCTCTGACCGAGGCGAACTCGTCGGTCCTGGCTCAAATGCATCCTCTCCTGGCGACACCGACTATTTCAGTCGTGATTCCTACCCGCCAGGAACCGAACCTTTCTTAGACGCAGCGTTCTCGGCAGAGATCGGTCAAGTTCACGATGACGTTATTGAGGTCGAAGTCCAAGGGCAGAAATACTACATGATGTTCCGTAAGGACGAGGCGCGTGATACTTACCAAAAACCCTTTGAGGACGAGGATGTCCGTAAGAGTGTGGAACGGAAGGCTGATCGCGAAAAACGAGAAGCACTTATGACGGAATGGATCAGCAAACTCCGCGAACGTGCCGAGGTCAAAACCTATATTGATCGGATCTCAGAGGCTGAATCCGAAGAACCGCCTGCGGAGACGGAACCAGAAGAATAGTGTTATGGCCACCTTCATCTTGTAGGCGCGGTTTGTAACCGCGCCTGTGAGAATGAAGCATTTACCCACAATTTCAGGGTTGACAAAGCAATAGTTTATATGGTAAATGTGGCGCGGTTAGCGATCGCGCCACATCCCTAAAGGAGCAGGCACATGTTGTACAAAAAAGGTGTCTATCTCACGTTGATCGTCCTACTTATCAGCGGCGGTATCTCAAGCATTCATGCTCGTACATTTGATGGAATCGTCGCTTACGTCAACGACGAGGTTGTAACCAAGCGCGAACTTGATGTTTTAGTGAACCAGCGCGCAATGGAACTTCAGCAAGTTTATCGCTTTAACGAGCGCGAGGCACTCAATGAGGCTGAACGACAACGATCTGAACTGTTAGATAGACTTATCCGGCAAATGCTACTGTTGGAAGCGGCGCTGACTTTGAGAATTACCGTCAGTGATGCAGAGGTGGAACAGTACGTCAAAGAATTTAAAGGCAAATACCAAATCGAGACCGATGAAGAATTCAAGAAGCAGTTGAATCGAGAAGGAATGACACTCGTCGCATTTCGTGAGCAATCAGAACGGAATCTCAAAACCGAGAGACTCGTTATGGGCAGAATTGTCCCCAGATTACAAATACGCGATAGCGAAATCCAAAAATTCTTTGAAGAGAATCGAGACCAATTATCAACTAAATTGGATAAAGTACGTTTAAGACACATTTTTATCGCCTTTAAACCCAACCAAGCGGATCGAGATGCAGCATTTGAAAACGTCAGAAAAGCACTGAATGAGATCCAAACAGGAAACGAGAAGTTTGAGGCGGTCGCACAACGTTATGACACCTCCAAGCAGGCAGGAGATCTCATAGAAGCATCCACCGAAGAATTCAGTAAATTTCCAAAAATCTTTCAGAATTCACTCACAAACTTGGAGATAGGTGCACTCAGTGAACCAATTGAAGGAGAAAGAGGACTCTACGTCTTCACCGTTGAAGAGAAAACTGACGAAATGATTGCATTTCGGTATTTTATTTTCCCGTTGATGCCGAGTCCGTCGGCTATACAAGAGGCACGCAATCATGCTGGCGAAGTTCATGCGAAATTGGAAGCAGGCGAGGATTTTAGTAAACTCGCATTGGCACATTCTGATGATGATGAAACGCGCGAAAAGGGAGGAGACCTCGGGGTAAGATCCTTATCGGAACTCAATCCTAAAACGCGAGCGGCCCTTGAACCGCTGGCATCCAGTGCTTACGGTCAACCTTATGAAACTGAACTTGGACTCCACATCTTCAGAGTTAACGAGCGAGATAGTCCAGGACTGACTGAAGCGGAGAAGGCACAGATTACCACTTTACTCCGCCAACAGCGATTTCAGGAAGAGTGGGACGTATACACCGATAAACTGCTTGAAAACGCCTACGTGAAAATTAATCTGAAAGAGTAAGAAACCTGTGAGAAAGAGTTGTTCCGATTTGCCTAATTATCAGTATCAACACGCTAACACAGGGTCCCCTCGCAAAACAGACCTTCCGTCGCGGTTATGCACGTTGCTTGTCTTAATGCTGAAACGTGCCTGCATAGTGGTAGCCATATTAGCCATTGCGTGTTTCTTTGCCCCAATGCAGGCGGTTATAGCGCAAGAGGCACAACCATCTGAGCCTCCTGCTGCTGAGGTGGAAACCCCTGATCCCTCAGAACAGACACAACAAGAAGAAAATACTTCAGAACGGTTGAATCCGGAAACCGATACACCGGAAGAAGGCATGGTCATCGGCGATGGGGACGATATGTCCATCGTCGATAATTTCGTTCGAATTCACGGCAATGCCCTCATCAAATATGAAGATGTCATTTTGCGGGCAGAGCATGTCTGGGCGGATTTCGACGAAAATCTGTTGCGCGCATCAGGCAACGTTCATCTCAAGGTTGGCAATGAAGAAACCTACTCTGAGGAACTCATCTTCAACCTCGAAACCAAAAAAGGAATCGCACGCAACGGATTCACATACAGCGACCCGTGGTACTTCGGTGGTAGTGAAATCTTTAAAATAGAGGAGGATCGTTCCTATATCCGAGGGGCAACGCTGACCACCTGTTCACTGAAACACCCACACTATTATTTCAGCGTCACCGAAGTCATTGTCCGAATGAATCAGGAGTTGATCGCCAAAAACATCGTTTTGCGCATTGGTGGGTTTCCGCTCTTCTATTTTCCAGCGATTCGACGTGATCTCCGTAAAGGAAAAGTAGCAAAGATTATCGTCAAACTCGGAACAGATAGCTACCAAGGTCCCTACCTCACTATCATCCAGCCTATTGCGCGTAAAAGACGTTACGATGGTGCCCTGCTTTACGATAGAAGCGCGCGACGGGGGCAAGGCTACGGCTTTGAAGGAAAGTATCGGTTCGCCGATACAAAATTCCAAGAAATTTACATCCCTATTCCGCCGGATGCAACCCCTAATCAACGTACCAAGTTGCAAGAAAAAGCCAAAGAATTACAGGACCGACTTGACGGTGAATATGATCGCTATTGGTTGAAGCAGCTTTTTCTGGAATATAAAATCACTGATGACGATGTTACCCGCGCCAAAGAACAGGCGGAAGAGCTCCTCAAGCAGCTTCAAGAAGAAGGATCAGACTTTGCCGAGCTTGCACAACGTAATTCTGATCATTCAGAAACCCGTTATGATGGCGGGGACCTCGGTTTTATCGCTCGCGGCGAAACCGACGAGGAGGGTAAACCGAAGCTGGACCCTGCTCTCGAAGAAGCCGCTTTCGCACTACAAGAGGGTGAAATTAGTCCTATCGTCCAAACCGAAACTGCGTTTCACATCCTCAAAGCTGATCAAGTTGTTGATGTCTACGGTGAACGCGAGATTAAAATCCGGCGCATTGACATCGCCGTTACTCCAAGCGATGAGACAAAGGACGCTCTCCGCGTATTAGCAGATGATTTGCTCCAACGTGCACACGAAGGGGAAACCTTTGAACAACTCGTGCAAGTATCCTCGGACATAGTGACACGTCTTTCCGATGAATTTGCTGGGGCAGTACAGCCTATGGTCTCCGAAATCAATGAAGGCAAAGGGTTACTATTAAATGAGATGGAATCCTCTTGGCAGTCTGCAGTCAGGCGATTAAAGAAACCCGGGGACATCATTGAACGCCGACCCATTACTATGCCTGAAGGACTCTACATCTTCCAATTAATCAGAAAAGAAGAGACTCCTACTTTTGAAGCGATTGCAGAGGAATTTGAGGCGGAATGGGAGACATTTTACGAAGGCGTAATGAATCCTGCACCTGAAAAGACCGAAGAAGGGGCCGAAACGGATGAAACAACGCAAGATACTGCCGAGGACATGCAGCCACAAGAAAATGATACTGTACCTGTTGAGGAAGCACCTGTTCAGGAGCCTGATGCCACCGATATTGATGACACACAGAACGCCGAGCAAAACGAAACAGATGATGTTGATGACGCACAGAACGCCGAGCAAAACGAGACGGAGGCGGACAAGCAGAACGGCGCAGCTTCTAATCAAAACGGAACCGATTCCGAAGACTTAACCGTCGAAGAAGACACAGAAGAAGAGACAGAAGATGAAGAGGAACTTAAAATTTATCGGAAGCACGGATTCCGTGGACGGTGGGAGGACCCGGGTCCGGTAGCCTCCGAGGCGCAAAATTTGTATGCCGGCGACTTGGGAAGACGACCCATTCAAACCAAAAAATCTTTTCGGCTCATCAAAGTCGATAGAAAGCGGACCTATCGAGGCGACTTCTATATCTACGGTAAAGACCTTTATACTGCCCAGCGCCAGAGTGCTATCCGAACCGGTAAAAACTTGATTATGCGATGGGCACACACACATTCCATCTATACGCCGTGGGATAACCGTCAAGAAGGTAGAAGACCCATCAGTTTCACTGGCAGAACCGAATTTCGATCCGAGAGTTATAAAGAAGAATACCAACTTCCCGGTCGATCTACACTCAACTCTTTTGCAATACTCACTTACGGTACCGGTCTCTCCACGTATGATCTTGAAGATCTTGATGTAAATGGGAACCTGAAGTTTTCGAGAGAGACTATTGGAGACATCACAAGTAGACTTGAAATTCGGCATATCCACGATTTCACGGGTGAAGGTACAAGGTCGTTACAGAAACTTCCGCGATTAACTGTGAACTTGTCACGGATGCGCCTCAGCGCGTTTCCTCTCTTTGAGACTCTCAACGACAGTATGTTAACGGTTGCTGAAAAACTCAAAACGGAGAAACCGTTCCTCTCAATGCTCACGTTTCCAACGCTTGAAAGCACAAGTATTGACCTTGATATTGAACTCGGCAACTTCTTTAGAGAGGTATTTCGCGGTAAAGAAGGTGAAGAAAGAGATGTATTCCTGAAAACGATGGATCTCGGGTTTGATGTCCGTAAACAATCAACGCTCCTTATTACACCTTTACGAGAATTGCAGCTTAAGCTCAACCTCAACTCAAATATGATTTGGCACGACCGAGACCAGGATCAAAACAAGAACATTTTTCGGAGCGTTTTCAGTTTTAACGGATCGGCTGCAAATACCCTCTTTCGTATCTACAACGTCGGGTTTATCCCGGGATTACGGAAATTGCGGCACGAGATGCAATCCTCACTCCGGTATGATTACCAACCTGCCGTTGATAGGGATGATAACCTCTATCCGTTCGGTCCCAGCACCTATTTCTATGAGCGAAAACGTCTTACCTATAATTTCAACACGGGTATTGAGATCAAAACACGGCGGAGCCAATCACCGCATCGTGTTCTCTATTTTGATACGCGTCTTACTGCCGATTTCACAGAATTCGATCCCTTATATGAGCGTCAGTTTGAACCTATTGAGAGCGATTTTACAATCGTCCCGCTTCCGAGTCGAAACCTTAACATGACGATCCGGATGACGCACGATCCCAATCCGCACCCAGATGACGGAAAACAGTTTAAGATGGTCGGGCTCCGTTCTAACATCCGCTACACGCGAAAGTCTTGGAACGTCAGTATCGGGAGTTCTTTTAGCAAAAGACATACCGCAAGGCGTGCTTCCCGTTCTATTACGGCTACTGGACGTTACCGTTTGGGCCGGAACCTCGAATTTAATGCCAGCCTTATTTATTATCCGATTGATGGACAATTTTACCAACAACGTTTAAGTATGACACGGAACTTACACGATTGGAACCTCCGGATTTCTTGGAGCCGGATCGGTATTAAACGCGAGCCTCCTTACGACAATGTCCGTCAAGACTTCACATTCCAGGTGAGTCTCATCCAAGAACCTGCGGTTTCAATGGGTGTTGGCTATGACGCAACAACTGAAACCTGGGGGATCCGAACATTGCCTGCAGGTACACCATACAACGCATTCAGTGCCGGTAATTCACTCGGCAGGTCTTATTTCTAATGTCTGCGGCGGTCGTCCAGTGAGCACTTCGCCTTACCAAATACATGAACTACTTCCGATTTTAGTACTCCCGTAGGTTGGGTAGAACGGCGTTGAGAGGTCGGATGTCGGTGTTTCAAACACAGGTCAAATCCAATAGGCTGCCAGATACACGCAAGAACAGAGTGAAACCCAACTTCATACCGTCAGAGTTACTGGCACTTCAGAACAAAAGCGTTGGGTTTCACTCGGTCTCTACTTGATGTGTCGTGTATGGAGAAAACATCGTTTTTCTATGATTTTTACGGTTTTGGTGGCATCCGTTCTACCCAACCTACAATGCTCCGATGCAGTTTTTCTTAACTTAAATTGACACTTATGGAGCGGGATTTCCTCCCCCGAATGAATTCGGGGGTTTCCATCCCGAAGAATTTGAAGAAACAATTTATAAAAATTGAATGTGAAATTTAATCTTGGGGGAAAAATGAAACATATCTATCACAAAGAGGATGCTGAAGTTGTCCGCATTGAAGGCGATGCACCGCGAACACTGTACACGCTCATCCAACCAAATACCACGAATACTGAGCATTTCGCAATGGGTTTAGAAGAGATCGACCCGAATAGCGAGATCCCTATCCACTCACATAGCGAAGCCGAGGAGATTATTTTTGTCTACGGTGGACAAGGGAAAGCGTTCGTCGGTGATGAAGTTGCTGACCTGAAACCCGGTACAGTTATCTATCTCCCACCGAATGTTGAACACCGCTTTGTCAACACAGGCGATGAACCACTTTGGATTACGTGGACACTCTCACCACCGGGCTTTGAGAAACAAATCCGTAAGATTTCAGACGGTTCCGCGGGAATGGAAGTGTTTAGTGAGTCTCATTAAAATCGCCTTTTCATGAAATTAGGACTTACGCAGCGCGTTCAGAAGTTCCCTGATAAGGGGGATTTAGGGAGTTTAAAAAGCAAAAATCTACCATCGCGTCTAAATTTGCGTAAATCCTGAAAATAATGCACCTTTTTTGCCCTTAAGGTGTGTCACTATAAGTACCCCACAGATATTTAAATTCGTTGTCTGTTTTTGGAAATCAATTTATTTAAAAGCCCGAAAATATGTGGACACTTTAGAAAACACAAAACTCCAACCTCGCTGGCGGGGTTTCCCAACCCCGCCAAACTTTGGGTGTATAATTAATTGTGGGCTTTACTATAAAAGCCACAAAAAATTTTAGGTTTTTCCAACGCCAAACATTTCCTCAAGGAGATATTCATGTTCACAAGAGAAAAATGCTCAATCGTCGCGTGTGTACTCTATATTATATCCTGCACCCTCTACTTTTCCTCAATCACCCTTGCCCAAGACGAAAAAGTTATCGACCGCTACAAATTGATGCTCAGTCGCAATCCTAAAGAAGGAAGTACGTTCGATCGACTCTACCAACTTTATCTCGAAGATGCTGGTTTGGATGCTATGGTCGCCGATTATCAGGCAGAGATACAAGCCAAACCCAACGATTCAAACCTCCAACTGATCTTGGGACATATCCACAAACGTCTCGGAAAAGATGCCGAGACGTTTGCTGCATATCAACGCGCCGTTGAACTCGCGCCAAACAACTATTATCCCCATTTCGCTTTGGGACAGATGTACGCAACCACGCGTCAGCATGAGGACGCAATCCGAGAGTTGATGAAAGCCGCAGAATTGTCGGAACAGAGACAGGCTGCATCTCCTGAAGAATTGATGACGATTTACAAGGCACTCGGACGCGCCTATTTCAGCCGAGACCGCGTAGAGGAAGCGATAGCAGCATGGGCAAAAATCTCTGAACTTGATCCGGAAAACATCTTTTCGCGCATTGAACTCGCTGACCTTTTCCGGGAACAACAACTCTACGAGCAAGCGATTGCGCAACATGAAGCGATTATTGAACTTAAGACGGACGATCCATATCGCGTCTGCTTAAGTCGCAGGGAAATCGGGAATATTCACGAGGAAAAAAGCGATTACGAAGCAGCCATCCAAAGTTACGAAGCCGCTTTGGCGTTGACGGCACCCGGAAACTGGCTGCGTAAGGATCTTCAGCACCGCATCATCGGCATTTACGCCGCAGACGGGAATTGGGAAGGCTTAATCACACACTATAAAGATAAGCTGGAAAACACACCAAACGACCCTGAATTAGTCGGTTTACTGGCTGAGGCACATATTGAAAACCAGCAGTTAGATGAAGGTATCGCTGCGTATCAAAAAGGACTTGAACTTGCACCGACAGACACTGTGCTCCACTTGAACCTAATCGCTGCACTCCGCAACGCTGAAAAGTTTCAGGAAGCGGCTGCAGCCTACGAATCGCTCAGTGAGCAACAACCAGATGATTTCGGCATCTATCGCGAACTCGGCGAATTATATTTGCAATTAGATGACGAAGACAAGGCAAGGGCAATTTATCAACGGATGCTTGCGCGTGATGCCAATAACGCAAGCACACACCTCATCCTTGCCGAGATTTATGCCAATCATGAATGGACAGACGATGCCATCACAGCATATCAGCAGGCGATTTCATTGGCACCCGACAACCTTGATTACATTGAATATTTCGGTGAATTCTACTTCCGTCAAGGGGATCGTGAGAAAACTTTGGAGACGTGGAACCGGATGGTTGCTGGCGACAAAGCAGTCGCTGAAAATTATGACCGACTCGCGAAGTTGCTTGATAGCAAAGCGCGCGTACTAAACAGTGACACCGAAGCCATCGCTGCAAGTCGAAAAGCTGCTGAGTTGGCACCCGATGTGTACCATTATCGTGAGGCATTGGCGAAGCGGCTCGTAGGGAACAAAGACTATGACGCAGCGTTAGTGGAATACACTGAAGCAGCGAAACTCGCGCCAAACGAATTTTTTGCTGAACAGATGGATAACCAACGCATTGAAATCTTTCGGAAGCAAGGGACGCTTGTTGAGAAGATTGCGGACCTGGAAGCGGAACTTGAAAAACCAGACACCGCCCCTGCTGATGCCTTCACCGAATATAAGCAGCTCGCTAAAATGTACCTCAAACTCGGCAATACCACCTACGCGCTTGAGGTGCTTATGAAGGCGAAGGCTCTCGAACCCAATGACGTTCTTGTTAACCGTTGGATCGCAGAGGTTTACACGCTACAGGGACGGCGTGACGATGCCAACGCTATCTACACTTCCCTAATTGAAGTCGATGGCGCAAATGCACGCGAGTATTATACAAACATTGCGCGTTCCCATCTTGAAGTCATGGATTTTGATGCCGCAACGGATGCAGCGAAGCAAGCAGTTGCCCACAGTCCGCGCAACCCTGAAGGGCATCAGATGCTTGCACAGATCGCTACGCAGGCTGCGGATTATCAGACCGCTATTGACAGCTTCAAGCAGGCAATTCGCCTTCGACCGGATGCTACCAATATCCGTTCCGAACTTGCTGAAATTTACAAACTTTCCGGTAACCCTCGACAGGCACTTGAACAATACTGGCGGTGCTGGGAATTAAGCACAAGTGTCAACGACAAGCTCGCTTTTGTCAAACCGCTTTCTGAGGTATATTACGACTTGGGACGGCGCGGCGAGTTGGAAGAAAGGTTGAAACAGATCTCGAAAACGAATACAGCGAGTGTAGGTCCCGTCGTCGCATTGGCGGAACTCTATAAAATGGAGGGCGATTTATCGAACGCACGTTTCCAACTCGCACGGGCATTAGACAGGGATCGCGAAAATCCGGATCTCTTGGCACAACTCGTCAAAATCAGTCTTGACCTCGGTGATACGCAGGACGCGCTTACCTATCAGCAGCGGCTTGTCAAGGCACAACCGAATCCTACCCATCGCCAGCGACTCGGCGAATTATTATTTGATGTCGGAAGGGAACAGGAGGCAATTCAGGCATGGACGAAGTTACTCTATACCAAAAATCAACCGTTTGAGGCAGAAATTAAACTCGCAACCTTACTGATTCAGCACGGACTGCTGGATGAGGCGGTTTCTGTTCTCGACCGCGCAGCCGAAAAGGTAACAGGTCCGAACGCACATATTGCACTGTATCAACTCGGTGCCGTGTTGGTTGAAATGAATGAATACGACCGCGCGCGTTCCCATTTCCAAACGGTCTTTGACATGCCCGAACCGTCTCAGAACGCTACACAGAACGCCATGACAGGGGCACCTCGCGCGACATCGGGACCTCCCGGAATTAATACGAACAGATTTAATCTTCCGCAAACGCTCATCTCGCAAATTCAGCGACTGTCCTTTCAACCCAGCGGTGGAAGGCAAACCCGATGGATACCCCAAAATTTTGAAGAGGCACAGGCGGGGGCACTCGTACAGTTGATAACAATCGCACAACAACAACGGAAATTGGGTGAGTTTATCGAACTGTTTGACGCACAGGCTGACGCAGATCCGAAAAACGTAAAGATTCTCGAAACGTTGGCACAAATCTATACCTTAACCCAAAATACCGACAAAGCTAAGGACACTATTGAGCGGTTGATTGCTACGTCCCCCAACGACCCCGTCTATCAAAGCGTACGGTTGACTCGGTTTATGGAACACGGACTCGATTATGAAACGTTAAGGAAGTATCTTAATGAAATGATTGGGTTAACCTCCGAGGCACGGCTCTGGTATATCGCACAATACGCCAGCAGCTTCTATCGGCAGGGACAGAAGGAAGATACCGAAAAACTGGTAGTGGAACTTGAAAATGCAAAGGTAACAGATCTCAATACCGGTGCAAAAATCGTTAATACCCTCGCACAAATAGGCAAAACAGACGCTGCCGAAAAGATCCTCGCCCAACTTTCAGTACCAGTACGCGCAACAAATCAGTCATCATCTGTGCAGCAGTGGAGCCAGTACAGCAGAATTTATCAAAGCCTCACCTCTGCTTATATGCGTGAGGGACAGGTTGACAAGGGAGTTGCACTGTGCTGGACGTTCTTTGAACGAACCAAACCGCAAGCAACTAATGCCCGGCGTGTCGCCTCCTTAGCATACTCGAACCGTTCTTATTCCGGTTACACACCCCTACAGACAAGCTATCCATCGCCGACGACTTACTACGATCGAAACCGTTTGCAGTACCTTCAGCAGGTTTTCAGTCTGTTGTGGACCCACAATCATCAGGAAACGCTATACAAGAAATTGCAGACTGAGTTAGATAGTACAACAGGCAGAGATCGCATCTATCCAAGTTTAGCACTCAGTTATTGCTATTGGTGGGCAGGGCAGCGCGACAAAGCACAGGAGGTACTCTCCACACTGCAAAAGGAATTCCCTGAAGATCTCACGCTCAAACTAAACACCATTTTTGCCTCTATTCAGGCGGGACAACAAGCGACCGCACTCGAATTGCTTGCCGGACTCGTTGAGACAGACCCGAGAAACCGCAAGCAGTACTATGAACTCACGCTGCAGCTTGCGGCGCAGATAGGCGATACCATCGCTGTACGTGAATTAGTGACAAAGGTACTCAATTCGCCGAGTGGTGCTCGAGAACTTTATCAATTCTCGCAAATACTCCAACAGAACGGGCTTACGCAATACGCAATTGCTATTGCCAAAAAAGCGATGATGCTGGCGATGGGCGAACGCGACCCGAATTTCCTTGTGGATTTGAGCCGACATTTAGAGGAATTAGGACGAGGACAGGATGCCTCGCGTATTGCTGCACGCGCGATGCGGTTCGTCAACCAGCGCGACCGATACGGACGGACGTTGCACTGGTGGGACATGCAGCGAGTCGTACAGACCGCTGGACGTTCAAAAGGACTCCGTGAACGTGAACCTCGATTGATTGCAGCTGCCCAGAAGGATCCGAATTCGTTTCAAGCACAAGTTAGATTAGCAACATTCTATGAACAGACGAATCAGGTAACAAAAGCGTCTGAAGCGTATGAGGCAGCACTCACGCTGCGTCCTAAGGACAGCATGACACGCCAGCGATACGCACAGATGTTAGAGCGGCGCGGGAAGGCAA
This sequence comes from Candidatus Poribacteria bacterium, assembly GCA_047516705.1. Classification (GTDB taxonomy): domain Bacteria; phylum Poribacteria; class WGA-4E; order WGA-4E; family WGA-3G; genus WGA-3G. Next base: position 21,877 of record JAKZUG010000390.1, read on the forward strand.
GCGATGCTGTAACCCAATATATGATACTCCTCAAGGAGAGTCCGAACGCACTCGGTTACAACTATTATCAGGTAATGCAGACTTTCTTTAACGCCGGTAAAGTTGATGAACTTGTTTCGCTCGCGAAAGATATGATCGTTCTATCTGTCGGCATAAACTACGGCAACAATTTCGCGCAAAGTGTGGCGAGTCAGTGTCTCGAAAACAATAACCCGAAAGCGGCGATCGAACTCTACGAAAAGATCATTGCCGTGCAACCGAACCAGCCTTATACATATACTGCTTTAGCTGCCGCTTATGTCGCTGCAGGTGAACGTGAAAAGGCGATCCAGTTCCTGCGCGAAAAACTGGAAGTAAAAGATACAACGCTATCGCAAGACCCACACGTACAGGTAGAGATTGTATCAAAATTGACTGAGTTCTACAAAGCATCAGGTCAAATGGAGGTGCTGCTAACGGAATATGAAGAAAAACTTGCTGAGAAACCAGACAACGCCTCGCTCGTCTATCTCGTTGCTTCAATGAAGATTGCGGTGGACGACCTTGAAGGGGCAGATATACTCGTTGGCAAACTCCTTGATGATTCGGTATCAGCAGGCGCACGCTGGTTAAACAATCTCGCGGACGCTTACCGCGGAGCAAACGACAGAGACCGTGAAATTCGTCTCCTTGAGTCGGCAATCGCGAAAATCAGCACACAAGATTCATGGCTTCTTTTCGAGACCTATCAAAAACTCGGCACGGCTTATGCCAAGCAGGACGAAAAACAGAAGGCACAAGACACATTCCGTAAGATGGGGGCTATCAGCCTGTTGAGAGGTAGTGGCATATATGAGAAAGAACAGGTCGCAAACATATACCTGCAACACGAAATGTGGGACGATGCTGAGGCACTCTTCACAGAAATCATCAACGACTTCTCAACGCAGCAATGGAGTCGTGAGCAGGCACAGCGACAGTTGATGCAAATCAAACAGCAACGCGATGGGTTGGCGAAGACAAGTACGCCTGAAAAAACGGAAAAGTTCAACGTCGGGATGCAGCGGACGTTAGCACAACAGTATGTCCAGCAGAACGAAATCAAAAAAGCCGTGAAAATTTACGAGCAGATTGCAGAGGTGATGCCTGAGGACCTGGAGTCACGCGCACAGCTCGCAAAGCTCTATTCACGCCAGAATCAGCATGATAAGGCAGTAGATACTTGGAAAGCGTTGCTTGACACAGATCCCGAGAACACTAAGTATCAAGACGGATTCGTTGATACCTATCAAGCCGCTGACAAAACCGCCGAAGCATTTGAACTCGCGCAGCAATACATTGAAGCCGATACGGAGAGTGGTGTCCACTATGCTCGTCTTGCGAAACTCTACGCCGCCGAAGACCGGGTTGATGATGCCATTGAAACCTATAAAAAAGCCGTTGAACTGAATCCCAGTGATGGACAGGTTTATCGCCAATTAGCGCAACTCTATCTCCGTAAAGATGATCTGGATGCAGCTGAAAAAGCGTTCAAGGATGCCATTCAATACACTGGACAGGAGTGGGAACGTCAGAGTATTGAACGGCAACTCATGAGCATCTACCGCCGGCAGGGTAAATTAGAAGAGATGCTAAAGCAGGCAGAAGATGCTGGCACAATAACGCTTGAGATGCAACGAGAGCGCGCACAAAACTACCGGAACGCCGGTGAATTTCAAAAAGCAATTGATACTTACAAAAAGGCGTTGGACATGACTACGCAGAGTTATGAGCGAGGTAATATCTCCAACGAGCTGCTGAAACTATACGTACAGGTTGGCGATAACGATCTGGCAATAGAAAGCTATGAAAACCAGTCTCAATCCAGCTCAATGACTGGTGTGTCAATATCTTCTGGTTCGTCGGGTTTCAAAATACAGTCAGGTGGAGATAAAGCACGCGAAACCTTGATTG
>JAKZUG010000391.1:0-19306 GCA_047516705.1 Candidatus Poribacteria bacterium
CTTTACACGAGATATTAAAAAATACATCCGCAAACACCGGATCTGATTTTTATTGCTAATATCACTAAACATCTGAAGCCAATGGGTTGTATTCATTGCCCAAGCACTGAAATCAAGTCCAGATAATTGGCGAAGGTATTGGTGTTATATCACTAATCTGATTATTGTCAAGACTGAGTTCTGCTAATTCAGTAAGATTTATCAGTGGTGTTATATCACTAATCTGATTTATGCCTAAATGCAATGTTTTTAAGTTGGTAAGTTTTTCGAGCGGCGATATATCGGAGATACGATTTGCACTCAAGGCGAGTTGTTCAAGTTCAACCAAATCTGCTAACGGAAGTAGATTGCTAATTTGATTGCCGCCAAAATGAAAATGCAATGTTTTTAAGTTGGTAAGTTTTTCGAGCGGCGATATATCGGAGATACGATTTGCACTCAGGTAGAGATCTTCCAAGTTTGTCAGGTTCGCAAGTGGCGTTATATCTGAGATTCGATTGTTATGGAAAGATAAACTCCTCAGATTCACCAAACTCGCCAAAGGTTGTAAGCCTTCGATTTAGTTATGATCCGCATGAAACCGTTCTAAAAAGACTGCATACTCTAATCCCGTTAGATCGTTGACTTCGCTACCCTCAGGAACACCCAAATGCGTTAGCAACCTTAGATGTTCCTTTATCAGTGGCGTATCATCTGGTAAACCAATTTTTTCTCGGAGTGCGGCTCTGACTGCCAGTTGTAAATTCGGGTCAGGGAGTCAGTCTTCTGCGAAAAGCGGACTGGTTACAAGCGTAACACTGAGCAAAACAAAATCCAAAAAACAGTTTCTTATTTTCATACAGATTTCTCCTTTATTTTTTTCGGTATTTGAAGTATCATTTTTGTGTTAGTTACCAAACGCGTTAGCAACAATCACGAGGTCGAGGACGTTAACGATGCCGTCGCCGTTGAGATCAAGGGCAGCCTTCCCAAAGGCATTAGCAACAATCACGAGATCGAGGATATTGACGATACCATCGCCGTTGAGATCTGGTACCTCCTGGCCATCGGATTTTTGCTCAGGTACAATTCTCTAAGATTCGTCGCGAACTCCAAACCTGTGATGTCAGAAATGCCTATGTGATGTGCACCGAGGAATTCAAACCGTTGCATCTTCTCTTTAGCCAAAGGTTCGCCCGCTGGCAGTTCCAAAGCCTCGCGCACGGCTTGCCTAATATTTGCCTCCGGCATCCAATGTGGTTCTTGTGGGAAAACGTGGCCACACATGACCCACAACATGAGCAGTAAAGTTCCTAATATTGTGCTGTTTTTCAGGTCAATCCATTGGTTTTCATCTTCACCGGGGTGGCAACTTTTTTAAGATGGATTCAGCGGCTTGAATGTAATCGTCATTCTGCCCATGTTCCAGAATCCACTTTAGATCCACCGGTGCCATCTTGCTGCCCCGATAGTAGTATAGCAACCCTAAGTAGAACCTGTATGTCTCGCAGTAGCTGAAAAATGTTCCTCGTTGAAGCAGCTGATAATTATACGCGCTCAATAACTGAATGAGGAAATCGTCATTCTCGGCATAGAATCTTTCGTTATTCAAGACGTAGGCAGTTCCATCCCACTCATAGAGGCTCACCCATGGCAGATGTGGTGATCCAGGGACATCTTCGATATATATGCTGTATGGAATCTTGATTTCGTAGGTGCCATCCTTATCCAGGTCAACGTACGCAGCATCAGGCAGAAGTCCGGGAACCGTGTAGGAGCTGAAGATTTCCTTGAATGCGCCGTTCTGAAAAGAAATCACAGCCACAGCATAGCCGAATTCAACCCAGATGTCTAAAATCCCATCGCCCGTCAGATCAACGAGTCTAAAGGAGAAGTCGCGAGACTTAAGCGCATCTTTCGGCGGTTGCGTGAAGACGAACGCCGGACTCTGAAGTTCAACAGTTTTCGCTGACACTTCCAACGCATAAGTCCCCGAATCAAAAAGTTTGAAGAAGTCTATTTTTTTGGGCACGGCTGCGTCGGTGTCAGCAATCAGGAGATAGGCTTGTGACCAGTTGTAGGAGAATGCCTCACTGTTTGTACCAACAATCATTAGAACAGCAGTCTCTTTTTCAGGTGTGTCATCGATATTGGCAGTGGCTTTAAGCTTGGTAGAGTAATAAAGTCCTTTCGGTCGAGGAGAAGGTAAAAATCGGTGATATATTTGCCCCTTAGGATCATATCCATAATGAAACCGTTCATACCTGACATCAGAAGTTTGGGTTATTTGAGGGTCAGCACTCACTGCCGCACCCGACAGCAAGAGGCAGATAGCCAGTCCAAAAAGTGTGTTTTGAAGATGTTTTTTTATGGTTGTTGTCTCCGGTTCGGTCTGTTAGATGTCAGACGCGTTGGGTCTGCTTTTTAGTGAGATGTCAATTTTTTCAGGAGCGATTCGGCCGCTTGAATGTAATCGTCCTTCTTAGCATGTTTGACGACCCGCTGTAGATGCCATCGCGCCATTGCCACGTTGCCCCCCCGATAGTAGAATACCAACCCTACGTAGAAACTGTATGGCTCGTATCTTCCATATCGACGCAGCGCATAATTATACTGGTTCAATAACCCAATGAGGAAGTCGTCATTGTTGGCATAGAATCTTTCATTATTCAAGACGTAGGTGTTTCCATCCCACTCGTAGAGGCTCATCCATTTGGGATATGACGCGCCAGGGACACCGCTGATAGATATGCGGTCGGGAATCTTGATTTCGTAGATGCCATCGTTATCCAAGTCAATGTATTCTATGGGATCCTCCCTTCTGGTAGAACTATAGCCGCTGCAGACCTCCTTGAACTCGCCATCCTGGAAAGAAATTACAGCCACACCTTGAGCCTGTTCCACCCAGAGGTCTAAAATGCCATCGCCTGTCAAATCAACGAGATCAAAGAAAACCCACTTGAAAGCCCAAGGAGAACCTATCTTCGTCCATTCCCGGAGGACGAAGGGTGCGCTCTGAACTTCAATGGTTTTCCCTGGGACATCGAAATGATGCGTGCCAGCATCAAAAAGTTTGAATAACTCTTTTTTCTTCAGCACGCCTGCCTCGTCCTCAGCAATAAGGAGGAATGCTTGGACCCATGAGCGCCATTCTTCTTCTGCCTGAGCCACTATCAGAACAATCGTCTCTTTTTCGGGTGTGTCATCAATATTTACGATGGCTTTGCTCCGGGTGCAATAAGAGGTTCCTTGCGGTGCCGGAGTAGGCAGAAAGTGGTGATACTTTTGACCCTCAGGCTCAAACCGGACATCGTAACTGTAACGCTCGATCTCAGCGGTTTCTGCGAGTTTCTCTCTGGTCACGGTGTAGTTGCTGAAGACTTCCCTGAATTCACCGTTCTCAAAAGAGATGAGCGCGACCCCGTGGGCAGATTCCACCCAAACATCTAAAATGCCATCGCCGGTGACATCCACGAGTCTAAAGGAGACATCGGTCGGTTGCTTCAAACCGGAGGGTGGATCATGAAGTTCAATGACTTTTGCTGCTGGGACATCCAACACATGCGTTCCTGTATCAAAAAGTTTGAAGAACGCTTTTTTCTCGATCTTCGCTCCTTTAGTGTTAGCAATGAGGAGAAACGCGTGGCTCCGGTTGCCGAAGTCTGTGCCACTGCTGAAGAATGTGCGAGGTTTTGTCTCGACAACGATGAGAACAACGCTCTCTTTTTTGGGTGTGTCATCAATATTTGCGGTGGCACTCATCCTGCCATGGTAAGAGAGTCCTTCGGGTGCGGGGGAAGGTAAAAGACGGTGATACCTTTCAAGATCATCTAAGGAGTGGTAATAGCCGTAGCTAACCTGAGAAGTCGTAGTTTTGGAGGTATCCGCATTCACGGAAACCAAAGAAGTGAGTATCAGCGAAATAACAAGCCCAAGAAGTGTGGTTTGAATGTATTGTTTCATTTTTTTCTCTCCGATTTGTTGCGTCTGATGTCAGATCGTTTTTCATCTTTATTGGGGTGGCAATTTTTTCAACACGACTTACGCATGAAGCGGGTATTCACGAATGAAAGGGGCTTTCCGCATGCTTCCACCCTTCCAATCTTCCAGTCTTCCAATCCGACAGGCGAACCAAAGAATTTCTTGTTTAGTGATATTCGAGCCGTTCGGGGATGCCTGTATCATTCAAACGGATGATAAAATACAGATCTTCTGCGTCTACTCCCCCAGGCCCCCCAATAAAGACCCTATAAAATTGTTCGGGTTCGAGAGGCAAGGCTTTCACATCCTCCCTTTGATAGCCCGGCGGCACTTCCCCGTAAGTCAGACAAGGGACGGGTGATGTTGACCGGTTTTCAATATAGTCTAAGTCCCAAATCCTTTGAATCTGTTCCCATTGCGAGGCGAACGTTGGGGAACGTTGCACTTTCCAAACCATAATACCCTCAATGTCCAATCGTTCTTGAAGAGATGCATCCCGATACATACAGAACGTCGGCTGCATCAATGCCGAGCGCGCATCGACGGTGATATACGCGGAACGCGGCTGGCATCCAACGCAAATCAAGACGCAGCTAATGAGAAGACTAACGGGTGCGATGACACTACCGATTCTATCTTTCATTTTCTTTACCTCCGGGGGTCTCTGACAACCGTCACGTCGTCGGTATCAACGGCGGCATCGTCTTTAGCATCCACCGCCAGAACAATCTTTTTCAGGAAGATCTCGCCGTCTAAGTCCGAGACGGTGTGCCAGCGTGTGTTTTTCACACCAGACGCTACACCCGATACTTCCTCCGGGAGTTGGATATTTTGTGTCTTGCCACTCCGATTATAGACCACCCAGCCGTTGGTGAATTCGCGGATGAATAGCCCTTCGCGGTTCTGGTAGGACTGCGCCTTCTTGCCGACAGGTTGACCGAGGTCGGCATCCCAGAGCGGGTACCAATAGTGGGCATGGTGCTGTGCTTCCGGATCGACAGCGTGCATACCATCGGTATACAGCACATAGCCATCAGAGTGTGTGAGGCTGAGTGTTGTGAACAGGCGCGCCCAACATAAATTCTCCGGGCTATCCGGTGGCGATGTTCCAATACCCTCACCTTCCAAACAGTTAACCTGTGGTTCTCGGAGCTGTGTTTCTGCCCATAGGAGCGTATCCTCAATTTTCTGTAGTCCTTCGCGGGTATAACTGCCGTTGAAATCGGGTCGGGTCCCCATGAAAGTGCCGTTGACATATTCGGCATAGGCTGTCGGTTTCGTTCGGTGGGTGTTGACGAGTATCAAAAAATCGTCTTGCACGCGTGTGCGAACTTCTCGTAAAATTCGGGTTGTCGCTGCAATGATCTCTTCATCGGTCGCGTCGTGAAAATGACGATCCATAAAACCGGTGCCATTTGCATGGAATCCAGCAATCATGACCCCATCAAAAAGCCCATATCTGTCAACTGCGACAATCCGTTGAATAAGCAAATTCTGTAAATCTGGATTCAAGAGGTCCATCATATACTCGCCACTCCTGTTTCGGATAATCCGGTTGTTACTATCTCTGAGCCAGAAATCAGAATCTGGCGGAAATGCGGATGATTGCAAATGGTTATGAATGCGAATTTCAACGAGAAATAGCATATTGGGATTTAGCGAGAGTCTGTGTTCGCGTACCGCTTTTGCCGCTTCCAGCTCACCTGCCAACCGGGTTGACAGCCCGTAAGTCGGTTCCACAGCGGAGGTATCCCACGATAGTCCGAAAAAAGGGCTCCAATGAAGATCGTGCTGCGTGAGACGTTCTGTGTAAAGTGTCTCATTGTCCGAAGGCTCTATATTCCCTGATGTCTGTTTATCTTCTATGGATCCGATAAGATTGTCCCATGCTTGGAATACCGAAGGGAAACTTCTGTTTTGGAAGCGTGTGATGACTGGCGGACCCAGAGGTGCTATCTCACATACCTCATCGTACGCAAATTCGGTGAGGGTCAAATGCTGCAGCGAAGTTATATCGTTCTCCAAATTTCTTTTGATGTGAAGCCTTTGCAAATTCGTCAGACGCGCTAATGGACTAAAATCGCTGATACGATTGTTTGTAAGTACTAAGGCTCTCAGGTTTTTCAGACCTATAAGCGGACGCACTTCAGAAATCTGACAATCAGAAACATCTAACTTTTCTAAATTGGTGTGATTTGAAAGTGGACTGAGGTCGCTTATTGGACTGTCAGACATGTTTAGATATACAAGAGATGTCAAAGCCTGCAATGGAGATAAATCGGAGATTTGATTCCTATACAGACTTAACTCCTGTAATTTCACTAAATTACGCAACGCGTTTATATCTCGTACTTGATTCCTGCCCAGATTGAGGTTCACCAAGTTCTGCGCAAATTCTAAACCTTGGATGTTACGAATACCTTTGTTCCGCGCTTCAAGGTGTGTCAACTGTTGCATCTTCTCTTTTGTAAGTAGCGAGTCTGGGGGTAGTGCTAACGCCTCTTGAATGGCTTGCCGTAGGTTCGCGTCAGGCATCCAATGCGGTTCTTGTGGAAAAACGTGACCACATATAACAGACAATATGAACAGTAAAGTGCCCAGTATTTTGCAGGTTTTCATGTCAATCAATTTGTTTTTCACATTGGTTTCCTCTGTCAGTTAAGGTCTTGCAATTGACAACGCTTTTAAAATAGTTTCTGCTGCTTTACAGTAATTTTCATTATAGTATAGGGCTTACACAGACAAGCGATAAATCGCCTTACTACAAACAACTGGACCTTGAAAGGATGGGTGTTTCTCAAAAGCAGTCCGGTTCGTAGTCGCGCAATTCATTGCGCATTGCGTAAGTCCTGATAGTAAAGATAGTAAAGCCTATAAATGATCTTTACACCCGAGTTGGCGAGGTTAGGAACCTCGCCAGCGAGGAGGAGAGGACCATTATTCCCTAAAATGTCAACTTATTTTTGGGCTTTACTATAAATGGCGTTCCGACATAAGGTGTATGCCTCCTACTTTAAGATAACCATTTTCCGCAGATACGATAAATCATCCGCCCGCAGTTGATAGAAGTAGATGCCACTGGCAACGCGTTCACCAACAGCATTTCTGCCATCCCAATAGGCGGCACGGACCTTGCTCGTGTAGTAGCCCTCTCGTTGATGACCGAGATTCAGTTGGCGGACGACAGTGCCGTGCATATCATAGATAGTGATTGTTACATCACTTGAGTTCGCTAAGTGATACGGTATCCACGTTTCGGGATTGAATGGGTTCGGATAGTTGTGAAGTAAAGCGGTTTCTTCTGGGATGAACAGCGCCAGAAGCCGTTCAAGATTGGCGATGCCTTGTTGGAAAGCAATGGAGCCATCATTTTCAATTCGCGCTTCTGCTATCCATGCTTGTATCATCGCAGGCGTTAGTTCTCCGTTGTTTATAGCAATAACGGAAGGCGCAGCGGAAGCGGTTGATTCACCGAGATGTTGTGCCACAAGGATAAGATCAAGAATATTAACAATTCCATCGCGGTTTACGTCAACTTTGGAATTGGCAGGTGTGTCAGAGCCCAAGTGTTGTGCTACCAGAATCAAGTCTAGAACGCTTACCTGTCCATCCGCGTTCACATCCCAAGTCGGTTGGGATTCCACAGTGATAACAAACTTCGGGACTCCAGCAGGGATGATCTCACCGGTATTAGAACCGAGTTGAAAATTGTGCAAAGCAATTTGGCTTTCGCCACCCGCTTTCGCTAAGAAAGTGACCGATAGCAGCGTGCCTGTGCCAGTAACACCACCCTCTGAGATGAGTGCAGCGGTTAAATCAGTAATTTCCCCTGCAGTGTTATCAATCGTCTCTTGTTGAAAGAAGGTGGTCCCTCCACTCATCTTCAGAAAATCGCCTTCGCTGACCTCAACCACTTCAAGTACATCAGGGTCAAATGTGAGATCAAACTGCCACCCCGCTAAATTGGCGACCTTTTCTGCGTTGATGTGAATGGTAAAAGTATCGCCGACGCGAACATTAGTTGTATCCGTTGAAAACGCGAAGCCGGTACCAGGATCTACCAGCGTATATTCTGCGTCAGGGGCAAATCCAAAAAAACCGCTCCAATCGCCCCATATGTTGTCAACGGCGACTAACAACGTATTTACACCCTCATTTAGGGTTACAGGGACAATGTGCTGATAATTGATAGCGGACGGATCCCAAAGATGATTTAACTGCTTGTGAATTAATTGCCCGTTGAGCCAGATTTTGTCACGATCATTGGCTCCCAAAAATATTTTTGTCTGTTGTTCTCGCGGAGAATTCAATATAATGGAACCATAGAGAACATAATCAACCGTCTCTTCACCTGTCGCCCAACCGAGTGCGTTCGTCATCTCTCCGATGTTATTTTCTCCTATTGGGGAAATCTCGTGGATAGTCCATACGCTTTCTCCAACAGGTTCTCCCTCCTTAGCACCATGCGTAGCAATCTGCAGTTCGGTTACAGTGCCGTCACTCGCTTGAGACAGGAAATCCGTTTCGTTATCAAGTTCAGGTCCGGGCACCATCGCCCATAACCAGGGTCCCTCTATTTTTGGACCGCCACGAGGGAAACCTGGATTCTCGTACCAAATGATATTTGTATTGGCGGGTAACGTGTTCAAATGCGAGATGTCTGATATACTGTTGTGTGCCAGGTCCACCCATTTCAAGTTGTGCAAAGATGCCAGTGGTGAAACATCTGATATGTCGTTGCGGTGCAGATTTAGACGTTTCAACTTCTGCAAAGATGCCAGTGGTGCAACATCTGATATTTGACGATTGTCAAACAGTTCCAATTCTGTCAAATTAATCAATCCCGACAGTGGTGAGATATCTGATATTCGACTACGCGCAGCAGATAGTATCTCCAGACGTGTTAGTCCTTATTAAAGGTGCAAGGCTTGGACTCTCTGCATAGAAAAATTGTAGCGTTTCCAAATTTGTTAATCCTGCGAGTGCCGACAGATCCGATATTGGTGTGTGAGTAAACCGTAAAAACTTCAGTTTTGAGAACCCGGCAAGTGGCGATAAATCGGATACGTCGATCTCAGCAAATCGAAGATGCTCAAGGTTAATTAATCCTGCGAGTAGCGACAGGTCCGATATTGATTTGCCTTCAAGACCGAGATATGTCAATTTCGTTAATCCTGCGAGTGGCGATAGATCAGATATTAGCCCCTTACCATCCGTCGCTCCTAAGCCAATCTCGAATGTTTCCAGATTTGTTGCAAACTCAATCCCGGTCAAATCACGAATGTGCGAGTCACGCACGCGAATTCCCGTAATCGTTTCCATTTCTGCAGCGGTAATCGAATCCCCCGGAGCTTTGTCGAGTACCTCCTCAACTACCGCGCGTAGATGCGCGTCAGGAATGTGGACAGAAGCCCCAGGGATACGCTCTGTCTGAGGGACAACCGGCGTAGTTACGCTTTCTTCTGGGAAATCCAGTGCAAAAATCACTTCACTAAATTGCTCTGTCCATGTGTCCCGTTTCACGGTGCTGTTCTCTAATACCAGCAAGCCTAAGTTTTCTAAACTTGCATTTCCACGTATCTTTTCAAGGAACGTCTCGGCTTCTAATCCAACCGTAGCAGCAGCATGCGCCGCATCAATCGGACCTTGGAACGCCTCGTGGAATCGCTGAATCGGCTCAATGCCACCAAATACACCGCCTGCCGCTTCAAGTGCCTGCCGATAACGACGGGTATCCTCAGTCACCAACGCCTCCATATCGGCGTTCTCAACGTAGAGCCGCAACGCCTACGCTTTATCAAAGGGTGGATTCTCATTCTGCTCAATAACAGCGCGCACCTCATCTTCAAACGTCTTCATCCCTTTTGTGTGGCATCCGATACAGGAGAGTCCGTTACGGACGGTCGGATCGCTCGCAGCAGGGTTGGAAACGATGTCTATCGGTGCTGCATCCAGCTGATTGCCGCCCGCATCTGCCAGATAGTATGCTTGCAAGCCGTTGGGGAGGTTGAAGATAATCTCGCCACCATCATGTGTGAAAGAGAGCGGATGGGTAAAGATATTTTGTGTCCCTACACTCCCAGCAAAGTCATAACTTTTCCAATACGCACCATACCGAGACGTGTGCCGTTCCACAACGCGGTTGTTATTGGATACACCTGAATCATTGAAACCCGCACGCCAGACGCGCCGTCCCGCTGCGTTTCGGATATTTTCGACGACATTCACTTCAAGTCGTGCTTCTAACTCACGATCGGTTGCTGGGAGCCCCAGAATGTCGTGGTAGAGTGGTGGCAAAGAAGCGGTCGCAAGAAACCAATCGACATGAACAAATGGCACCTCGCAGTTCATTTCTTGGCGTAAAGTTGTCAGTTTTTCACGCAGATGCGTCTGTGTTGAAGACTCAAACTCAATTTTGTAGGGGTATACTTGTTCAATCTGTGTCCATCTGTTAGTTCCGATCTCCCATTCATAATCTCGGAGATCAATATAGAAGATCGTTCCGTCTGGATCAATAGGCTGGGGTTTGATAACCTCGCGTCCCCAAGAGAGACTATTCACGAGTTTAGAGAGTGCGCGTTGATAGGCGTGGAGTGCTTCGGCACTCTCACCAGCGTTATAGAGATGTGTGAGTGTAAAATAGCGCGTGAAGGCACGATCAAAGGGTGCGAGAGATTGAACGTGGTTTTCAATGGTTTCAAGCATTTTATCGGGTGTGATGAAGTCGGTGGTAGGTTTGGAAAAGGTATTCCAATCCGGTGCGCCTACCTGAATCCATTGTTGAATTGTCTGAATCGCCCCAGGCGGCAACTGTGGCTGTCCGAGCGGCATCCGTTTTTCTACAGCGGTCTCGATTAACCGCTGATAGAACTCAGAACCTTCAGGATTTCCGGCAACAACAACCCCAGAATCAATTAGCCCTTGGCTGCTTTGAATGACGAGGTTCTCGGTAAAGGCACCATGTTCTCCGTGGCAGTTGAGGCAGTTTTGTTGAAAAATAGCATACACTTGTTGTGCGAGATCTTGCTGGGCATCAGCACGCCCGGCTCCTAAAATGATAAGTGTTAAGACAATTACAAGGATATATTTATTTTCGATTTTCATGGTTAATTCCTTTAAACTGATCGGATATCCACGTTTCGGGATTGAATAGATTCGGATAGTTCGGAAGCGGTTGCATTTACTCAGGAGGCATACCCACCAAGAGACGCTGAAGCACTGCGATCGCCGCCTTGAATCGTTGGGCATCTGTTCCGAGACGATCCAGTTCGGCACGTAGCAACTCAGCATTAAATATCAGCGGTAAATCGTCTCCGAATGCCGGTGCTTCAGCGGTCGTTGGATCGTTGAGGTTATCAATGACGGCTTGGAGATCCTCAACATTCACCCTGCCATCGCCATTGACATCCGCACGCGCTGTCTTCGCGGGATCCACGCCAATATCCGCAACAACAAGCCTCATATCATCTATGTTGACGTGTCCGTCTCTGTTAACATCCGAATCGGGTACAAAAGTGGTCTCATCGCCATTGACCTTCATCATAGCGGGGGCAACCTTTTTCAGGAAAATCTCGCCGTCTAAATCCGAAACGGTATGCTGCTGTTTATCTGCTACACGACTCACGACACCTGAGGCTTTCTGCGGCAACTAGATTTCCTGTGGCTTGCTACTTCGGTCACTCGTGCTTTTATCGGCAGTCGCAGCCCGTCCTATCCGATTCCGCACAGCCGGTTTCGCATCAACATCCAGAACAATAGGGGTATCAATAATTTCAATCGTCGGTTCAGATCGTGCCTCAAAACTATACGGCTTCTGAAAACGGATGAAATATTGATTGTTCAAACCCAACAGGAGCAGCGTCACGAAAACCGCAGCTGCACTAAAAGCCGCCCACGGTAGTAACGGTTTCCCTGTCGGAGAAGGTGCAAGTTTTATATTAGCAACGCCCTGCACTATGTTCTCTGTGAGGCTATCGGGTAATTGGACACGCCCGAGTATCTCTTGAACCAAACGTTCTTCGTCCTGTTGCAAACGCCTTTTTGCCCGTTGCAGCCGACTTGTAATCGTGTGCACCGATACACCTAAAAACTTGCCAATCTCTCTGGTCGTCATTTCACCGAGATAGTAAAGCGTCATAACGGTACGTTCGCTCTCCGGGAGTTTTTCGAGGAGCCTTTTGGCAATTTCATAGCGACGCTCGGTGGATTCTATTTCACGTTGCTCTGATACATAGTGTGCATAAGCCGATTTTTCTAAATCTTCCATAGATGTTCTCTCCAGCGACTGAAGTACAAGTCTGTTTTTTCGCAGCCAATTACTGCAAAGCCGATTTGTCATCACATAAAGCCATCCAGGGAACTGACGCGGGTCTTTGAGCGTTGAGAGTTTCTTGTAGACTCGCAGGAAGGTGTCTTGGGTAATCTCTTCAGCATAGTGAAAATCGCCGACCTTCCGCCACGCCAGTGCATGAACACTTTTTTGATACTTTCGTACCAAAGTGGTGAATGCGGTATCATCGCCCGATAGAATCTCGTAAATCAGTTGAACATCATCTTCTATCATTGAACTGCTCCATAATGAACGGATTGGGATGCGTTGATATATGTCTGATGCGTTCACTCCCACAGAATCACTGTACGGTCCCGACTCCGACTTGCGATCGTCTTGCCATCCGGACTGAACGATACACTATAAACACTGCCCGCATGACCAGCGAGTTTTGCTTTAAGGGTGCCCGTCGCAACGTCCCACAAACGAACCGTACTATCCAAACTCCCGCTGGCAAGTGTCGTGCCATCCGGACTGAACGATACACTCCTGATCCCGCTCGTATGACCGGTGAGGGTCGCTTTCACCACACCCGTTCCTACGTCCCACAAACGAACCGTACAGTCCATATCCCCACCGCCACTGGCAAGCATCGTGCCATCCGGACTGAACGATACACTTAAGATCCAATCCATCTGTCCAGCGAGAAATGCAAGTTCTTGGGATGTTTTGGTATCATACAACCATATACCGATGTTACTTCCTACCGCAAGCAACGAACCGTCCGGAGAATACGTTATCTCTCCTACACTACCTTTACCGAAACGCGCTTTGGCACCCTTGGGTAAACCGAGTTGGGTATATGGGGCAGACTGCGCGAATCCAGGGAAAATACTGACGCTCGAAACTATTAGGAGCGTTAAGGTCAACAGAAACGTTGTTTTTACTTTCATGCGCTCATATCTCCTTTTCAGACGGAAAGTTTTGGTTATAGTAAAGTCTACAATTACTTGAACATTGTGGATAGACGGGGTTAGAAACCCCACCAGCGAGAGATTGTCCCCACCGTAGCGACTTATAAATTTATGATGAATTAAAGGATCCGCTTAAAAACACTGAATATATTTTTCTGTTTGTTAAAGACACAATTTTGGGGTGGAAAACGTGCATTCTGCGAAAAAAAATGAAATAAATTTGCCAGGACTTACGCAAATTTAGACGCGATGGTAGGTTTTTGCTTTTTTAACCCCCTAAATCCCCCTTATCAGGGGGACTTCTGAACGCGCTGCGTAAGTCCTATTTGCATTTTTTATAGGTTGTCCGGCGAGTATCGGGATAGGCTTTTACCAGTTTAGGGCTCATCCCCTCAATCTAATTATACATTCTGTTTGAAACGCATTGCAAGAAAAAGTTGCTACACAGATGTCGCCCGGCTGGCGAAACCAAAGAGTGTGAGAACTGAATGACTCTGAGAGTAGATGTTTTCTATTTGATTTCTCCGTGAAAACGCGGTAGAATATACCGCAAAGGAGACTTCTTGATGAAACTGTTATCCCATCTACTGGTTTTTGCGATTGGCATCGGACTTTACACCGCTACAGCGGCACCCCCAGACGTTATTGACACACCTCCGTGGCAACCGACCGGAAAATACATACACCCCGATATCCGAGAGAGTTCCGGCATCGTCGCGAGTCGGCAGTTTGAAGGAGTCTACTGGACCCTCAACGACTCCGGCAATCCTGCGACACTTTACGCCACAAAACTGAACGGCGAACTCATCCAAGAAATAGCAGTAAAAGGTTCCGGAAACTTCGATTGGGAGACACTCGGTATTGACGACAAAAATCAGCTCTGGATTGGTGAAATCGGTAATAACAGCAGACTGCGATTCGATCTGAAAGTGGTTGTCGTCGCAGAACCGGATCCGTTCACAGAGACGGAGGCGGAAGTCATCGCGAGTTATCCGTATCGGTACCCGAACGAAAATGTGGATGCGGAGGGGCTTTTTATTATTGAAGGTGTCCCTTATATCGTCTCTAAAGAGAGAGAACGTGCGGTGCTTTACCGGTTCCCAAACCTGAAAGCCGATACAAAACAGGTGTTAGAAAGGGTTGGTGAGTTCGCCGAGGCAAGGTTCGTGACGGGTGCCGGCGTGTCAGAAGACGAGACGCGGCTTGCCGTTTGCACCTACAAAGCACTTTGGGTCTATCACGGCACAGCGGGTAATTTAGCGAAAATGATTCAAAGCACACCGTGGTCCTTACCTCACAATTTCGACGGGGAAGCCATCTGCTTTGATGGCTATAACCTCGTCTTGACAAACGAGGCGCGGGACCTCTACGCAATACCGCAGTTTTGGTATGAAAAGGAATGGACATTACCGCCAAAGGACACCCAATCGGCAACTGCCCTATTACCTAAGACAGCAGCATACGGCGTAACGGTTCAGGTAGAAAGTTACCGCGCCGAAGGCATTGATATAGGCGGAAGTCATATCACTTTCACACCGGAGGCTGTTGGAGAGATGGGATCTTTCACCGTTCCAATTGAGGCTCCTTACAGAGATATTTATGAAATCCGTGCCATTTTGACACGCGGGCAAGCATACGCGCACGTTCAATTATCCGTCAATGGTACCGCGGTCGGTACACCCTACGATTGCTATGCTCCTGAGCTGATCGCTGGGACACTGGTTTCATTTGGGACTGCTCCCTTGAATGCTGGTGAAAATCAGATAGTGCTTAGCACCGTCGGGAAGGCATCCGAAGCCACAGACTCTAAAATCGGTGTTGATTCCTATCAGGTGTTACATGCCTCCCCATTTGTCAAACGTTACATGGTTTTAGGTCCGTTCCCAAAGACAGATGTTAACACGATTGGTGAACTGCTGCGCCCTAAAGGTCGATTGGATTTGGAGAAAACTTATACAGGTATTGATGGCAAAGCCGTCCACTGGCAGGAAGCGACTGCCAGAGCAGATGGCTTTCTGGATTTACGCAGGGACCTCGATCCTAATCCAATGACTGTCGGATACACGTTGGTATATGTCCACGCACCGAAAGCGACCGATGCTGTGATGTTGATCGGAAGTGATGACGAGTTCGCTGTTTGGTTAAACGGCACTGAAATTCATGGGAAGCGTATTAATGCTGGCGCGATGGCAGATGCAGATGCGGTGCCGTGTCAGCTGAAAGCGGGATGGAATACGGTTTTGTGCCAAAAAGTTGATCTCGGATGGTCCTGGGGTCTTTATTTGCGGTTCACGGATGCAGATGGGGTACTCAAATATGCGATCCATCCTGCAGAGTAGAGACCGACACTTCATCAGAATTCACGCACAATTTCTTGCAACCGTATTGTCATCGGGTTTATAAGGTTTCCCTTCCACGATTCATAAGACAGGATTTACGCAAATTTAGCATGCGGCGCGAGATTTTTCATTTTTAACCCCCTAAATCCCCCTTATCAGGGGACTTATGAAACAACTGCGTAAGTCCTATAAGATAGACTGCAGCCGATCAAATTTCCCTGCCTATAACTCTGCCTGTACCCATTTCCGTCAATTCAACGTTAATCAAGTAGGTTAATATACCATCAAGGTTTAAACAGTGCAAATAGACACATCATTAAGGTTGAAAACAGCAGTGGGGTGTATCGGATGCAATTCAATTTTCTTAGACGTAGCAGACAAAGTTTGCTGCTGCGAATCATACAAAAGATCGTTTTGGTTGGGGTAATTCTGACAGTCGTATCTGTTAGTACGCGTGCTTCAAGCATAGCACACCGCGATATTTTTGTCGGCGCGAGTGCACGTGCAGTCGGCATGGGGAGTGCTTTTACCGCAGGTCCCTCCGCAAACAACGGTTTCCTCTGGAACCCGTCTTCATTAGGATTTATGGACGGTGCGGAAGTGAACATGAGTGGGATGCCGGTTTTAGGGAGCGCATCGAGTAGTGAGCAGGCATTCTCTGTCGCCGCGAACCCCAACACACTCGGTATAACAGACAGAAATTTCGGGAATCTCTCCTTCGCGACGTGGCTTGACGGCTGGGGCAGCAACGTAACTGAATCCACACAGATTGTGCTTTTGGGATATGGACTTGCGTTCGGACAAAACGCGTCAGCAGGTGCGAACCTACGCTACTATCAGAACAATACACCTATCAGAACGAATTTTCTATGGAGCATAGATTTGGGGATGCAGTTTGCCTACCCGTTGGAAAAATGGGGTGATACGTTGCGGGTCGGTCTCAACTTCTCCGAATTGAGCAGCGGTATTCGGGAGGACGGCGTACTTCTTGAGAGTATACCGTTAGCTGTACGCTTCGGCACAACGTACGAATTAGGCAAGGACACACTCTTTTCCGCCGACTTTGCTGTCCGAGGCGAGAACAACATAAATTCGGGAGAACGCCTCCGATTCCATGTCGGTGCGGAACGCTGGCTCATCAATGGACATTTCGGGGTACGCGTCGGCTATACCACTTTAACCACTCTTGATACACTCTGGAGTGGCGAATTGGCACGAGGCCTCAGCTTCCGAAATTCCACAGGGCAACTTGATTATGCTTATGTGACTGGCAGTGAATTAGAGCAAGAGGTCCACTGGATCTCCGCGACCTTACGCTGGGGTCAGAGTGACATAAAACCTGTATCGACAGCCACACCTCCTGAAGTAGTCAAAACCGATGAGGCACCAGCGGTTCCGATTCTAATGCCGGCGACCCTCACACCTGCTGTAGCTTCTGAGACAACTGCGATAGAATTACAGCTTTCAGCGCACACAATTTCACCGAATAACGACGGTGTTGCCGATAACACGACCTTCCGCTTTGATCTCCAAGAAACTGATAATTCGCAACGGATTGCAAGTAGCACCTTAAAATGGCAGTTGAACATCCGTGATGAATACACAGAAAGTATCTGGAAAAAATCTGGGACAGGCGTACCCGCAGAGGGTATCGTCTGGAACGGCATCGCGAACACCGGCAGCCTGGTTCCTGATGGTAACTACGAGGTGCAACTGCACCTTCTTGACGCGCAAGGGAAACCGCATTTAAAAGATAGCGAGAAGCTTGCAGTCGATCTCATTCCAACGACATTAGAACTCTTTGGGAAAACACCGACAACGGTCGGCGTGAAAACGTGGGATATGAGTCCACTCACACATTGGAAACTTGAACTCTTCGACACAGCGAATACACTCGTTGAACAGATAGAGGGAGAAGGCTCGCCGCCTGCCGAGATCGCTTTAAGCAAGGTGCAAGCGCAGCCAGCCGCTACTTATATCTGTAAGCTGCACGTGCAGGACATTGCTGGCAATCAGAGCACACAACAGGCGGAACTACAACTCGGTACAGACACTCAACCGACAGCAGCACCAACAACAGCACCGACAGCAAGATTGACGTTGATGGTCGGCTCTTTTGCTCAATCCCGTAATGCCGAAATGATGGCTGAGAATTTGAGGCTTTTGATTCCAGACGAGAAGGTAACAGTATATACGGTTATCGTTGACGCGAGAACAATGCATCGGGTAACGATTGGAGAGTTCAATGCGCGGGTTGAGGCAGCGGATCTCAAGCAACATATTCAAGAGACACAAGGTGTTGAACCGGTATTGATTACGCTTCAATAACATTCTCGGCAAATGGCTGTCGGCTTTCAGCAGTCGGTTGTCAGTATGTGGTATGCAAAACGAACATAACCGCCACAAGGTGTTCTTACTGAGAGCTAATTGCTATTCTCGGTAGGTGCGGTTTCTTTTGTCTGAATCGCGGATTATCACGGATGACACGGATTGCGCGGATTGGAAGAGGTAAGTCATATACCGACCACTCTTTAGTCCGGTAGGGACGATATGTTTATAGAAAATGTTCTCTTGGTTCGTTAGTCCGCAGGGGCGGCATGTGTATAACTCTGTGGCACAATCAAATTTCAGGATTCCACGATACCTCTCTGCTTTCAAGTGAGACGCTCTTTTTCCAACGCAATAGTTTGGCTATAGGGATTATATCCTCATCAGGTATACCCTGAAGATTCATTAGATTGAAAGTAATTACCCCGATATTTTCAAGGAACAAGCTATTAGGATTGAGAGTTTCATATTGCGGTAGTCGTCCACTGAAAGTTAATGTAAGTCCACCCTGAATATACCCATTCGTGACAAGTTCAAAACAATCGTGTAGTAATTTCGATAGTTCTAATGAAAAACTAGATTGAGAAGCACTAGGGAATGCTTCGTTGTTTTCTCTCCTTCCCACCATGCTCAGAATACAAAGTTGCTGGTAGGTAAGTTGTTCAGCAGACTTTATTATTTTATGACTCAAATCTGCACTGACTTCTTGTTCAAAGACGGTATTTTCAAAAATTTTTGCTATATAAGGAGTTTTCTTTTCCTCCGGCTCCCTCTGAATTTTCAACACCATATTTTCCAGTACCTCATCAGCGTCCGATCTTCCTGTATCACTCTCATCGAAAAAACCATCTTCACGACGATTCTCACCATTTTCTAAACGCTTACGGATACCTTCAGATGCTAATATTAATGCACTACCCACCCGTAAATTTTCTCTCGGACTTAACATGCGTTCCGCAAATTCTTGTCCAATATTTTTTAACGAGTTGGCTAGTGTGGGAATTCCTACTTCAAGTACTCCTTCTGGAATTATACTCTGTAAAGTCGTTGAAGCAAGAGGGACTCCTATTATAGAACCATATTCTATAACCTGCTTTATCAGCTTTAAACCAGCGTTATCTGACACTTCATATCTCCAAGATAATAATTTCCGTTGTTACACAACCTCTTATTCTAATAGGACTTACGCAATAATGTTTGACATAGACTTCCAAAAACACTAATATGGTGTTTGAGGAGGTAAATTAGAGATGGTTAGACCGACACGTTTGGATTATTGTCAATATCTACTCAGCACCCCTATCAACTATACACTGACGCATTTCGCAGATCACTCTGAGACCTTCAGTCATGATCAGATCAACCGTTATCTGGCGGGTGACCGTCTGACACCCGGCATGCTCTGGGAGCATGTCAAGACCGACTTGGTGGCGGAT
>JAKZUG010000392.1:0-3292 GCA_047516705.1 Candidatus Poribacteria bacterium
TGACAATCTCTGTCTTCTCACCAATCGGTAGTGCTTCGCGATACCGCCAGAGCGACATCGCCGCTGGGACCTGTGGGTTCGGACAAATCTGTGAATCCGCGACGAGGTTTAGCGCGCTTCCACAGTCGCACTTATAGCGCAACGGTGAGATTTCGTAGATTTTACTGCATTTGGTGCATTCGTATCGGGTCATTTGCGTTTATCCGTTGTACTTAGTGGTGGGTTGTTCCTATTTCAAACTCACGTTTAGAAAAAAGTATAGTAAACCATCAAACAGGCAATAAGTCGCGAGATGTTTACCACTACTGCAACGGCTATCTCTGCGTGCCTATATCCCAGAAAAGCACCTTGCCATACCCAGTTCCACTTGCCAGTGTGCCACCAGGTGAGAAGGAGACACTACTGACGCCATTCGTATGACCTGTGAGTGTCCGAAGATGTTTGCCGGTCTCGGCATCCCAGAGACGGATCGTCTTGTCCACACTTCCACTTGCCAACATCCCACCATCGGGTGAAAATGAGACGCTCAAGACAAAATGCGTATGTCCTTCAAGTGTCTGAAGATGTTTGCCGGTCTCGGTATCCCAGAGGCGGATCGTTTTGCCCCAAGCACCACTTGCCAGCGTCCTGCCATCAGGTGAGAAGGTGACGCTATAGACAGGCCCAATATGTCCTTCAAGCGTCCGAAGGTGCGCTCCTGTTCTCACATCCGAGAGACGGATCGTATCGTCCCTAACTCCACTTGCCAGCGTCCTGCCATCGGGCGAAAATGTAACGCTCTCGACACCATCTGTATCACCCGTAAGTAGATTCAGCTCTTCGCCAGTCTTAGCGTCATAGATCCAAATACCGATAGAACCCCCAATTGCCAGATGCCTACCGTCCGGGGAATACGCGATTTCGCTTATCGAGCCCTTACCAAGTCGGACTTTCGCACCTTCTGGCAAGTGCCATTGTGTGTAATCTTCAGCCAAACCGATGCCGGCAAAAGTCAATATCGCCAAAAGAAGCGTTAGCATCAGACGCAATACACTCATTCTTAAAGTCCTTTATGTTTTAGAAGGTATTATACCATCCTTCAATAGTTTTTGAATCTTCATTTTCTTTATCCGATTATACGCTTTGGAAACGTCAAAATCAATATCCGAGCATTTCATAAGAGCGATAAGAACAAGAAATGTATCTGCAACGTAAAAATATGGGGGGGTCGGGTCAGCGGCCCCTTCCAATAGGTCATAGCGAAAAAGGGTATAAGAGTTGTGATAGTCCTCCACAAAATCCTTTATTGTGCCAAAACTCTCTGGATCTCTCTGCCCATTATATACCGTTAATTTGCTAAAACGCGCTTCTATATCTTCTATGAAATTCGGGTCATGCTTTTTGAGCAACTTATATAACTTTTTGAGGTTGTGCCCTTTGGGAGGACTCTGGATCTTATACTTTAGCAAGTATTCTATGAATTGCAATAGCAGAATAACGCCCGACCATTGCTCAGCATCCGTGCCATTAAAATGTCGGCACAAAAGATCTAAATTGCCTTGTATCAAGTCACGCAATCCTTCTTTTGATAAACAATTAGTAGACATTTTTACCGCCTTATCAGTTCACTGAGAAAAATTAACCCTACAAAAAAAATAATACGCTTTTTGGCTGTCTAATGACGATGCCTTTTCAAAATTGGGATACGTTCGACAGGTTTATCACCATCATGTATCTCAAAATAATCTAATGCCACTTGTTTGACATCTTTCATATCGCTCTCCAATGCCTCTATACGTTTTTGGGTGTCGTTCTTACCCTCAAGCGTATCAATCCGTGCGTTGAGTGCCTTAATTTGATCCTCTAACGCCTCTATACGAGCTGTGTTATCGGTCTGTCCGCAACCTGCCAAACTAACCATCAGAACCATCGTGAAAAAGAAAATTTTGTAAAGCATAATTCACCTTTTATTTTTTATATTAAGCTTTGGACAATTTTGAGTATTTATTTTAGAAGGACAGCATCTCCTTTCAAGATACATAGCACTCCGCTGGAGTGAGGGAAGGTGGATACACCGTTTTCTATAGACATAGCACTCCGCTGGAGTGCGGGAGTTTTCTCAGAGTTCCGTGGGGTGTGAAACCTGCGGAAAATGACACAGTCCTTTGAAAACTCAACTCACAAGTCATAGGATTTGTCCAAACTTTAGTTTTTATAGTAAAGCCCACAATTACTTAGACATTGGGAAAGGCGAGGATATAATCTTCGCCAGCGGTCGTGAGGATTCCCTTCACTGATGGACAGTCCATATATTTTCGGGCTTTACTATAACACGCCTTTGAAAGTCCTATTTCAAAATCAGCATCCGGCGTGTGGCTGTGAACTCGCCTGCCGTGAGCAGATAGAAATACAGACCACTTGCCACAGATTCACCTAACTCGTTTCTACCATCCCAATACGCAGTACGCCCCCGACTATTATAGAAGCCTGCGGATTGAAAACCGAGTGAAAGGGTGCGAATCAACTTACCTGCTGTATCATAAATGGATACCGATACCAAACTATCTTCGGAAAGTTGATACGGAATCCACGTCTCAGGATTGAAAGGGTTCGGATAGTTCTGTAACAAGAGACTCTGTCGAGGCGTACCGATACCATCAAGTGCCACGTTCAGAACAGCATGTGCGAGGTTCATAGGATTCACAATGAAATTGAATCTTTCTGAGGCGATGTTTCCGTGTAGGTCCGTCACGGTTAATTCCAACGTGTCACCGATTTCCACGACGCTGCGGTAGTTGAGATCGGCGGTTGCAGCGGCGAAGTAATTACCACGCACACGGGCTTTCATAGTCGTGTTTGTCCGTGCATTTTGAATTGTGACAAGATAACCGTTGAAGTGTTGCGTGCCTCCTAAATACCCACTGACAACGAACGCCCACGTCTGATCGAGAGGCGTTGCAAACGGTGCGGCAGCGACCTGTGTCTGATTCGTCCATTTCGCGCCGGTGAAGACGATATCGCTTGCTTGCGGCACATTGACGATGTATCGCTTTGCACCTTCGATTCGGAATCCGTCGTCGGGTGCGTTCGGGCTCCATCCGACGAACTGTTGGTTCGAGGCATCAAACATTACAATTGCTGTCGTGCCTGTCGTGGTTGCAAGCGACCGCGCAGTCATAGGGACAGGCGATTTCAACGGGACGGACAGCATGTTCAAACCTTTAGAGAGGCTCATGGAAAAGACGTTACCGAAATCTTCCGCTATCGGTTGTGTCGTTGGTCTTGCGATGAATCCGTGTCTGCGTCCATCTGG
>JAKZUG010000393.1:0-6610 GCA_047516705.1 Candidatus Poribacteria bacterium
ATCGAGAAGCTTTTGCCCCATCAATTGAGTGGCACTTGCATATTGCCCTATCCCGGGTTGCGGACCTTGGAAGGCCCCTACCAGTTTCAGGATTCCCGTGACGAGTTCTGTCGGACTTTTCACCTTCTTGAATTGGGCTTCTTTGAAGAAGTCAGCGTTGAAGAGCGTGCCAAGGACGTGGGATATATCCCCATCGGATGCCATGAATGCGTCCGCGAGTATTTCAACCGCATCCGGGTCTTGCGGTGGTGTCACATTCCACGAGGGCACCTGTGGTTCGTCTGCGACAAAGAAATTGTAAAGGTGTCTGGAGATAAATCGAGCACAGGCGGGTTGCTCGGCAATGATGTCAATGATGTCATCACCGTTGAGATTCCCGGTATGCCCCAAGAAAGTTTTTTCGCCGTCGTCATGCTCCTCTTCAACGAACAGGAACGGGGGCGAGTAGTAACCGTGCGGATACAACGGAATCGGTTGCCCGAAAGTCCAGCCTGTAAAAGCACGAGCGCAGTTCTTAATATCATCTTCTGTATAGTTGCCCACACCTAATGAGAAGAGTTCAAGGAGTTCTCTACCGTAATTCTCGTTCGGTTCGCCTTTGCGATTTTCGTTATTGTCGAGCCAAAAGATCATCGCCGGGTCTTTGGAGAGTTCAAGCAGAAGGTCTCGCATCTTTCCCATCCCGAAGTGCCGCAACATATCAATCTGGTTCGTGGATGCAAGGATGTGCTGGTTCTTTCCTAACCCCGTTGCAAAGACATGATGCCAGAAGAGTGCCATCTTCTCTTGGAGTGGACATCTGCTGTTCAGCATCCGATAGATCCAAATACCGACATACCCACCCTCACCGCCAAAGTAGCGCTGTAAAATGTCTTCATCAATGGGGGGCTGGCGTTCAGGATGGACGAGGTCGTCAACGACTTTCTCGTAGCCTTTTTCGACGTAGGCTTCCAGTTCGGTGCGGGTTGTGCCAAACCCTGCGCGGCGCATGAGGTGCGCCATTAACGCAACATCGTTCTGTGACATGTTCACCTCCGATACGTTCACCGTGAGGGGTGCCTCACGTTAGCAACTTTCGACGGAATACCATTCTCACACTTGGGTTTCATTGGATTGTGAGAAACCACTATAAGGTTGCATATATCTTACAGTTAAAGTCAAAAAAATGTCAAGTTTTTTGTTCTTTTCGGGTGTGTAAATATTTTGTCAAAATGCCACACAGATGTCGCCCCGCTGGGGAAACGAAAAATGGAGAGTTTTGAAGTATACATGGTTTGTGGATAGAACCCGGCGCGGTTCCAAACCGCGCCTACCAGGCCTGGAGGATTACCGATTTAAATACTTAAACTTCATGTAAGCGCGCCTATTGACATCTATCGTTAATTGTAAAACCTACTAAAAATCTTATGTGAATAGCTAAGGAGTCTCCATTGACCCGACCTACCGCACGAAAATTTTAAAAAATTTCCAAAACTTAGTTATTTTTTAGATTAAAATCTAACTTTTCCCCCTTTTTCCAAAATAATGCAAGTTTTCCGCGAAAAATTGTGTCTTTAATGATTGAAGGATATAATACACTACGTTAGGGGTAGGTTTAATCCTTGAATACTATGTGCTACAAGCGTTTTAAAAGCAATTCTGGTAATCCTAATACACTGACTCTGTTTCAAATTTTACGATACTTTCCATGGAATTGGAGATGCTGTAATGTTAATGACCTTAATTCAAAAAGAGATTATGCATCATATTCTGAGTGCCCGGTTTGCTGCGCTGCTGCTGATGTGTGTATTGCTCATCCCGCTCAACTTGCATATCAATTACCATCATTATCTTAAACGCCAAGTTGACTATCAAGAACAAGAAACGCTCAAAGACGAAGACACTCTCAAAGACGAAAATGGTAAGGAAGCGGGAAGTGTGCACGTCTTTCAATTTACGACAAAGGCGACAGATCCGAATTTTGAAGTTTCTAAGCTGATTCTTAAACCGACACCTTTAAGTGTGTTTGCGACGGGTTTAGAATCTGCCCTTCCGAGTTATCTCGGTATGACACGCAACGGAATAACCCGGGGCGAAGCGTCACTGTCCACCGCGCCAATAGCCTTTCTTTTGGGACATCTCGACTTTGTGTTTGTCGTCAGCACTGTCTTTAGTCTACTGGCATTATTGTTTACGTTTGATGCCGTTGCTGGCGAAAGAGAAGCCGGAACACTTCGGATAACGCTCGCTAATGCGCTGCCACGCGATATCTTTTTGTGGAGCAAGCTCATCGGTGGATACCTCGTATTCATCCTTCCGTTCTTAATCTCGTTAATCATCGGTTTACTCGTGCTCGTCTCGCAAGGCTTCCCACTGGGTGAATCAGACATCTTTCTGCGCATCCTCTGCCTTATCCTCGTCTCGCTGCTCTACATTGCGGTCTTTTTTGTGCTGGGGGCGGTAATCTCAATCTATTTCGACAGTTCCAAGACAGCACTCATCGTGGCATTTACTGTCTGGGTGTTTGCTGTCCTCATCTTACCGCGTGTCGGGTTTCTCGCTGCACAAATCGTCGCGCCGACTTCAACAGCGCAGAGCATCTACAGGGAAAAAACAGCGAGGCGAGAAGAATTGCGTGCCGACCTCGCAGCGGAAAGAGGCAAAATGATGGGTGAAGTGTTAACTGAAATGATGCAGAAATCTAACGCCACGCCGGGCGGGAAACCGGGGACTTCCTTCTTTACAATAGGTCCGGAACACACCGAGAAAATGAATGAGAAGATGGCACCTCTTGAAGAGGAAGCTCGGTTAAAGTACCGAGACCTCGCGGCTCAACTCGATAGGCGTTATCAGCGAGAGAGAAAACACCAAGATACAATCGGTATAAACTTTTCCCGAATCACACCTACGGCATCTTTCATTTTTCTCGCAACGGACACCACGCAAACCGGTCAGGCGAAAAAAAACACCTACTTCCAAACAGGAACTCGCTACTACGAGACACTCGATGCGGAAATGTTCAGCAAAATGTCAGAAGATCCATCTCCAGGGTCTCATATCCATACAGAAGAAATTCCACCTCCGATGCCGCCCCCGCCACTCAAGGAGCTAACCTTAGGAGAGACGCTTCAGCAAGCCTCCCTGGATCTACTGCTGCTCTGTTTCTTCGCAATCGTGTTAACAACCGTGGCGTTTCTGAAATTCTTCCGTATGGATATTTGAGGAGAGAACGTTACGATTTTTAGGCGTATGAGGAGTATTTCAGCCAAATACAAGTGAAATCCAACGGTTCATCATAAGTGGATAGGTTCGCCTGAATTATTGGATTTCACTCTATTTTCCACGAGAATTTACTGGAAAAACAGCAGCCATATTGCTATGATAATAGGAGTAGAGTTTCACTATGTTACGGGGAATATTCAAAACGACTAAACCTATTCATTAATCATGGAGACCCCTGATGGAAAGAGATGATGTTCAACTGATTCGCAGCATCTTGTCAGGCAACGACGAGGCGTTCAGTACCTTAGTTGAAAAATACCAAAAGCGCGTGCATGCGCTTGCATGGCGGAAGATTGGTGATTTTCACTACGCCGAAGAAATTACGCAAGACACTTTCCTCCAAGTATACAAAAAACTCCCAACACTCAAGAACCCTAACCAGTTTGCCGGGTGGCTTTATGTTATTGCAAATCGGCTTTGCCTGAATTGGATGCGCAAGAAAAAGCCTGCGATGCAATCTTTGGAGGGCACATCCGCAGAAGACACAGAAAGATCCTCCTATATCCATTATGTATCCGAGCAGCACGAGACAGAAGCCTCCGAACATCGGTGTGAAATCGTCAAAAAACTTCTGGCGAGACTGCCAGAGAGTGAACGCACGGTAGTGACGCTCTACTATCTCGGCGAAATGCCAGCGAAGGAAATTGGTAAGTTCTTAGGGGTGTCTGTGAAAACGGTTCATAGTCGACTCCACCGAGCACGAAAGCGTTTACAAGAGAAAGAGGAACTCTTGATTAGCGAAGTCCTTGGCGTTGTCCAATTACCCGCAAACTTAACAGAGAACATCACAAGGCAAGTTGCCAACATGAAACCGGCATCGTCTCCGATTGGAAAACCGCTGCTACCGTGGGCGGCTTTTGGCGCAGCCACGGTTTTGATTATACTGCTGCTGGGTGCAAGCAACCGATATCTCACACGGTTTCAGCAGCCGTATAGTTTTGAGGCGCAATCCGAACTCACGATTGAGATCATTGATACCCCTATCGTCCTCAACATTGACGCAAAACCGGCTGTGCGGAATCAGGTGGGACGTGCTGTTAACCCCGGTAAAAGCATCAGTGCCGGTCTGCAAAGCACTGAAACGACTTTAACATCCAATACACTGGATGATCTCGCTAAGTTCTCTGCTTCGCAGTGGACTCGAACAAATGGTCCGTATGGTGGTACTGTGCGCAATATTTTCGTTACATCTGAAAGGATCCTCTACGCTGCTGCGCCAACAGGTATCTATAGACTCGGAGCAGACGCAACCGCATGGACACTCATCAATACAAACATGCCAACCGGAAGGTCCCGGATGCCGATGGCAGAGCTTGGCGACACTCTTTATATCGTTTCCACTGATGCAATATTTGCTTCAACCGACAATGGCGAGACGTGGAATGTATTTTGCCCCCG
The DNA here is from genome assembly GCA_047516705.1 of Candidatus Poribacteria bacterium. GTDB lineage: Bacteria > Poribacteria > WGA-4E > WGA-4E > WGA-3G > WGA-3G. The sequence continues at coordinate 4,660 of JAKZUG010000393.1, forward strand.
TCCAAAAGGCCATCCTGTTGGACTCATCATCATGGATGAAATACAGGGGCGTAACTCAGACCCTCGTCCTATAATGTACCTCGCCCTTCAAGATAAAGGGGTCTTTCGGTCTACAGACGCTGGTGCACAATGGGGTCTCCTAAAGAGTGGGTTAGTAGACGAACACATTTATGCAATGGCTGCAATCGGAAACACAGTGTTTGCTGGCACAAACAAGGGCCTCTACCGCCTTAATTCAGATGTTTGGCAACAGTTGCCAGTGAGTACGTCCGATTCTGTCTACTGGGTGACAGGATTTGAAAACAACCTGTATATAGGAATGGGTCATAGTTCTTTGCTATCAGAATGGCTTGAGTTTAAGCCAATGCAAAAGCATGTCGAACAAATAATATTGGAGAGCTACGTAAGGTCAAGCAAAATTTTCCACTCGACCGACTTAGGAGCCTCGTGGACTGAGATAACGCATGGGAATGAATCCGGGTTTATGAATGAACTTGGTATGACGATTTTGGCTAATACTGGTGAAACGCGCTTATCACAAGGGGTCGTACCGGTGGACAAAAATATTTTTTACAGAGCCAGTCCATCCGGTATTCATCGCACGACCGACGGTGGTAAATCATGGCAGCCATTTATGAAAGGGATAATGGAAACAACAATACGGGACCTGGTTGCAGTCAACAATAGAATTTACGGGCAAACCGACAGGGATCTTGTCCAATCCGTTGATGGTGGTGAGACGTGGGAAACTGTACGGATTGACACCAATAACCAAATACTTGAAGCAATAGACAAGAAACTTTCGCACCTTAACCTCGCTTTGCAGTTAGCGATTGCTAACGACGCTCTCTACGGAATTGTTCCTGAATCCGGAACGGATCTTCAAAAAGACTACCTGCGTATTTTCCAGTTATCTGCGGGGGACAATGTCCTTGTTCCAGTTCAGGGTGCCCCCACTTTTGAACAAGAATCTTTGTCCGTTGATCTGCGGACAGGGGAGCGTTTACTCAATAATCGGGAAAAACCGGAAAAGAGCGATAACTTACGAAATACATCTCACTTTATAGGTAAATATCAAGATATTGGGGGGTTTGCAGCCAATGGACAGACATTCTATGTTGAATGGAATCGGCAGCTTTTCAAGTGGAAACACGGTGACTCAGAATGGACAGATACTGGTTTAATAGATAACAGCGAACCTCTTGATAGGTTTGATAGAGGCTTCAAGTTAGCGGTTTTAGGAGATACTGTCTACGTCGGTAAGCGAGATGGCAAGCTCTTTCAATCGCTCGATGGCGGAAAGAGTTGGAAAAATATCACACCAACTCTTCCGCTTCACTTTACCCGTTTCAAGGAGATAGTCTTTGCGGGAACAAGGGTTTACGTCGCAACAGATGAAGGTGTTTTGAGTTCACAAACCGGCGCGCACTGGCGCGTGCTCACCGATAGAATGGGTAAACGTACGATGATCGACAGTTTCGCCGTGGAAGGTACTACAGTTTATGGTGCTGGTGATGCGGGTATCTATCGCTTGGATGCCGATGGCAAATGGGGTCAGGTTTCCGCAAGTGTTCCGGATAAAATTATCTCTCTGGTTGTTAGTAACGACAGGCTTTACATTGCTATGCAACGGCGCGGGATATTTCATATCTCGCTTGAAGAAGGACTGTAAAACCTGTTTCCTAAATACCAGTTTCTTGACTCAGGTCTCCGCGCCTGAATTTCTCTATGCCTTCTCCACCTGTCTGCTGACTTAATCTCCCAATCTCGCCTTAAGATAATATACGTGCTGATACACTTACAGCCCCTCATGAAGATTAAGAATTTAATCGGGTAATCCTCAGTTTCCTTGTAGAGTCCGGTGCGGTTAGGAATGCAGATCGCATTTGGTCGAGTACGCCGCAAAACCGCACCTACCGGGTTTGGAATTTGAGTCCGAATTACCTAATTT
>JAKZUG010000394.1:0-2596 GCA_047516705.1 Candidatus Poribacteria bacterium
GTCCTCCTGTTTAATATCTTTGACTTTCGGAGTTGTGAATGCGATAATCTGATCTGGTTTGTAGAGGTTAGCAACAGCATTCGGAAATAGATCTGTTTCATAGGTATCACTTCCATCATGTTTAATATAGATGGTATTTTCATACTGTCCGAGTCCAAGAAAGGTGAAAGCCTTCAGCATTATGTTCCTCCTTCATTTAAAGGTTTCCAATCGCACTGAAAAAATTCAAAATCATCAATTGAGAGTTGAAGTGTTTCCTTATCGGCAGGATTTGCCACGCGGTGCCGCAATTTCACGATTAGCATTATGTCACCGGGTGTTAACGATGCCTGCTCACGCGATACCTCAACTGCAATACCTGTTATCTGTTCAATCAGTTGCGCAGTTTGCGGGTAACCGATATAACTTTTGAAGTTGTCAGTTGCGGCGGCTTCCTGTAGCAGTTTTTGGAACGTTGCTTCAGAAATTTGTTTTAAAGTATACACGCCCTCATTGGGCATGACTGCGGAATTGAGTAATAAAATCATGAGTCTCCAAGCGAATAAAATTTACGGAATAACTTTGGTTACGTGTCCGTTTTCATTAACTGCCATTACTCTTAGTTTCACCTTCGCACCAACCAGCCCTGGATAATACGGACGTTCAAAAACAAGTTCTTCATTCTCATCAGTCTGCAACCGAACCGTCACCTTACTTCCCTCTTTCTTCAGAATTGTCGCGTTGACTCTGTCGCCGATTTTCACTTTCGGTTTCTCTGGTTCTTTTTTTAGCAGTAGCGGTTTCACGGGACGCTGTTCTTGTGTTTGGTGTGATCCTTGCGGGGTGCGTTGTTCCTCAGAGGCACGTTTGGGTTCAACACGATAGTAACGCATCAACCGTAGACTCCAACCGAGAATAGTCAGGATTTCACCCGTATCGCTGATGTTATGGAGATGTTTCTCACAGGCTTCTTGGATGTTCCGATAAAACCGCTGCGTCTGACGGCTCCGTATAAGCGCATTTCGCGTATTTGCCAACCGTTGAACGAGAGTCATGAGCCGATTTTTCGCATCGCTCTCGCCTTGGTGCCGTCGTATGAAAGCGATCACCTTACCAAGTTCATTTGGATCGGTGCCCCAGTCAACTAAATCAAAAGCGATGTCGTGAGCGATTTCCCACTGTTTCTTATCCATCGGATGCCTCCGTTAGTATAACCCAGAAGGGCAGTTGCGATCATTCGGGTATTTGAGAATTTGCGCGAGTTTCGTCAATAGGTCCGACTTGATGAGCGAATCTGTCACCGCATGCGTAATACATTCGCGCTTCCACGCTTCCAATTGATCACTTGTCTTTGCGGCATCTGGGGTAACATCCCAATTCAAGTAGCGGTCACGAGTCTGTTCCTCAACATGTATTTCATCAATCTGGAAATCAATTGAACCGAAGCAAGCCGGTTTTATCCCGCCGATTTTGAGTTTAAAGGGGTGTTCGTGGTGATGTCCCAATGCAGTAAAGAACAAGCCCCATTCCGCTTGTGTTAGATTATCCATCTGGACAACGAACCGGAATTTCGAGCCTCTCTCACACGCTTCAACGGGTGTTTCACCGGATGCCACTTCACCGTGCATGTAAAACTTACGCCCGGGTATATCTCGCATACCGCGTTGAGGACGGGGGCTATAAAGTTCAGGGACGCGCTCCGTGCCAATTTGCCCGTCAATGTGCAGTGCATCCTGTATCGCTATATTTGACTGAAACCCCATTGCACCGAACATTCGGCACGCGACACACAAGCGGTCTTTTTGGCGACATTCCATAAAATCTCTTGGCACAGCACGACGGGAATCCCTTGAGACTTTACAGACGCAGCTTTCAGAAATCGCCTCAACGACACTCCGAATTGCGCCTTTAAGTGAGCTACCGGGAATTACAATCTTGTCCCCCGTCCGAACTGCTGTCTTGATGAGTTCTACATCATCACCGATGTCTATAACACCGCTGCCAATATGGATAGGTGATAACGCTTCAATCGTTCCTTGAATCTGTCCTGTTAGGCAATTCTCGTGATACTGATCGTGTCCGGTTGGAGGTTTTTTATCAATACGTTTTGGAAGCGACACAAAGTCAAAAGGTTTTGGTGCGGCTTGTTGCTGCTGTCTTTCTCCTGAGCCGTGTCGTTGGTATTGTCCCATGTTTTTATGCTCCTTTTTCACCTATAAACTCGGTGTATCGCGTAAAACGGATAGTCTGTGAATTGATGTCTTTGTACTGAATTACCTTGACGCTTGGAAATTGACACTTTTCAATTGGGTAGTAGAGTTCTCGGGGAATTCGTGTGTCTCGCCACTGAGCAGTATCATCATCGCTGAGTAAGCCAAGTAAAGAAACTTTTTGCGGCGCGCACATATCCCATTCGTCATAAGACTCAAATCCTTCGGGGATATCTCCTTCAGACAACCAAAGCAATGCATAGCCACCCTTGGTCTCTTGCCAGCGGATTTCTCCACTGCTTCCAAACAACCTACCTTGTGTATACTCCTTGATTTTCGTTGTGTCCGGAGTCCCCTTTTTCCAATCGGTTATATCATCAGAACGTTGGAGTAGGTAGTAGGATGGC
>JAKZUG010000395.1:0-3372 GCA_047516705.1 Candidatus Poribacteria bacterium
GAAGGGGGTTGTTCGGTCCACCCCGTCTCCGCCTCAGTATTTTTGAGAAGCGTTTCAATATAACGCGCAACGATGTCAACTTCAAGATTGACTCTTGCCCCGTTCCGTTTGGTTCCTAAAGTTGTGACCTGCTTTGTATGCGGAATCAAGGCAACTTCAAAGGCATCTGCGTGGATACCTGATACAGTTAAACTGATACCGTCAACAGTGATAGAACCTTTGTAGGCGATGTAACGTCTGATATTGTTGCTCATCGTTACCTGCATCAAGGAGGCATCGCCTTCGTCTTTCCATGTGCAGATGGTTGCGACTTCATCTACATGTCCGAGTACAAGATGACCGCCTAACCTGTCGCTTAACCGGAGTGAGCGTTCAAGGTTAACCTGTTCACCGACTGTCCGCTCACCTAAGGTCGTGCGGCGTAGGGTTTCAGCAGATATATCCGCGGTGAATGCCTCCGGTATAAGAGAACGGACTGTGAGACAAGCACCATCAACAGCGATACTGTCACCGATTTCTGCATCGCTGAGAACATCACTCGCCTTAATTTCAAGGATGGCACCTTGGGATTTATGCTGGATATTTCTAATGGTTCCGAGTTCTTCAACAATCCCGGTAAACATGCTATAGATACCCCTCAATGAGAAAGTCGGAACCAAGGATCGGCGTGATACGGATTCGACGCAAGTGAGGGACATCCGTCAAACTGGGAACCCCTTTGCCGCCGATAGGTCCCGGAGCATTCCGTCCACCGATGATTTTAGGGGCAATGAAACACATAATCTTATCGACAATTCCGGCTGCGACAGCAGATGCGTTGATTTCGCCGCCACCTTCTATCAATATGCTCGTTATCTCACGTTTGCCCAATATCTCCATTAAACTCTTAAAACAGACGCTGCCGTGTGCTTCCGGCACAGTTATCACTTCCGCGCCTGACGTTTCGAGAGCCGTAACGTTTTCTGTGGGTGCTTCTGGCGTTACGGCAATAATAACACCGGCACTGCTTTCAACGTTAAAAATGCGCGCGTCCGTGGGGGTTCTCCCGTGTGAATCCATCACAATACGGATCGGATCCTGCCCCTGTCTATCCTGAAGCCGCGTCGTCAGTGCGGGGTTATCACGCTCGACTGTGCCTCTACCGACGAGAATCGCATCTACCGCGTCCCGAATCTCATGACCGCGTTGCCGCGATGCCTCGGATGTAATCCATTGCGACTCGCCAGAAGCGGTCGCTATTTTCCCATCAAGGCTCATGGCGATCTTAAGGATGACAAACGGCATACCGGTCTGGATGTATTTCGTGTGAACCTCGTTTAATTTTTCTGCTTCCTGTTTACATACACCTACATGGACACGGATGCCTGCCTTTTCCAGCTGATGAACACCCTTGCCTGCAACACTCGGATTCGGATCAACTGCTGCGATGTAGACATCAGCGATGCCAGCGCGAATCAGTGCCTCTGTGCAAGGAGGGGTTCGTCCCCAATGGCAACACGGCTCAAGGTTCGTGTAAAGGGTCGCGCCTTTGCCGTTCTCACCCGCGGCGTTCAATGCATGGACTTCGGCGTGCGGGGTTCCCGCTTTTTGATGATACCCTTCACCGATAACCTTACCGTCTTTTACAACGACTGCCCCGACGAGCGGATTCGGACTGGTGCGTCCCTTTGCTTGTCTTGCCAAATCCAGTGCGCGTTGCATGAAGGCTATATGTGCTGCGTCCATGGTGATATGCTATCCACACTCAATACAGAGGTTTTCAGTTATCAGTTATCAGTTTTCAGTCAGAGCCATTCAGTTCTGTGTAATTCCAATTTTCCGATTGCAGACTCTTTCTTGTAGAAGCAACCTCTGGACCTCAATTCACACTGACTGCTGGCTACTGATGGCTAATTACTGATTGCTGAAAACTGAATGCCTTTATTTGTATAGTATATCATATTTTCATTACAAAACAAAATCATTTCTTATAGGTTCGCCACCGCTTTCCAGGATTCGAGGCTTTCTGTCTGTGTTGCAAGATCGAATTGGTGCGATCCGATGTACATGTATCTAATAATTCCCGCTTTGTCAATAATAAACGTTGACGGACGAGCGATGTTGTAAGCCTCAAGGCTGAGCCAGTGATAGACCCCGTAGTTTTTGATGACGCTCCGTGTTTTGTCCACCAGTAACGGGAAAGTGATACCGTTTTTATCGGCATAACCGCGAAGTTCACGGGGCCACTGTCCTGCGATGGCAATCGGTGTGGCTGTGTATGCTGCGTATGCTTCGACATTTTCTTGGACTGCCGACAACTGACGGCGACTGTTCGGTCACCAGGTCCCTCGAAAGAATGTTAAGACGACATGCTGCGCGTCACGGTATGCTTCAAGAGAGATGTCCTCTTTTTGATGCGATGGAAGCGTGAATGAGGGTGCTGTATCACCGATGTTAAGGATTTTGTTTTTACGTGGCATGGGCATATTGTATCAGAAATCGTGGCTGATGTCAAATGTTTAGCATTCGGTGGGTGTAAAGTTTTCGTCACTGTGAGTAGGGGCAGGGTTTCCCTGAACCCTTGCCACATCCAACCGCACAGCCCCCGCTGAGATAGGATTCAGCCTAACAGGACAAGGAGACCTCGCCCCTATGATGTCCGCAGTTCCCGAGACGCAAGCAACCTTTGACAAAATATTTACACACCCGAATAAGAAAGTATTCTTGACAAAATAAAAGATATGCATAGAATAATAGGCAAAATAGAGGAAGGAAATTGCGCGTACCTCTTTGCAATGTTCAAAACGGAAAGGAAATAGTTAATGATTCAGACGGCTTATAAGGAAACGTATCGTCCGCAGTTCCACTTTACACCGAAAACTAACTGGACCAACGACCCAAACGGCTTAATCCACTACAAAGGCGAGTATCATCTCTTCTTCCAACACAACCCATCGGGTATCAATTGGGGTAACATGACCTGGGGACACGCTGTCAGTCGAGACCTCGTCCATTGGAAGCAACTGCCACACGCCATCCATCCGGATGAACTCGGTACCATCTTCTCCGGCTCTGGTGTCGTGGATTGGAAGAATACCGGTGGTTTCCAGACGGGTGACGAGGCGGTGCTTGTCAACTTTTATACATCTGCCGGCAGTCATGCTCCAGAGCCGGTGCCGTTTACGCAAAGTATCGCCTATAGCAACGACCGCGGGCGAAGTTGGACAAAATATGAGGGTAACCCTGTCATTGAGCATATCGTCGCGAGCAACCGTGACCCGAAGGTGATTTGGCATGAACCTACCCAAAAATGGGTGATGACGCTCTACCTTGATAAAAATGACTACGCCTTGTTCAGTTCTACAAACCTTAAGGAGTGGGCAAGGTTATCCG